>NZ_JBIAIQ010000006.1:48345-102482 GCF_042871525.1 Streptomyces sp. NPDC005784 | reverse complement strand
CTCCGACGAAGGGGAGTCCGGGCGAGGCCGCCCCTCCGGCGCGGGCCGTGGCGGTCCGCCCGGCACGGGCCGCCTTCGCCCTCCCGGCGCCGGACGCGACACCCCGGATCCGGACCAGGACCCGGACCGAAGCGCACCGGGCCGCCCGGGAACCGCTCCCGCGCGCTCGGCCTGGCACGATGTGCCCCGCCTCCAGGTACGACAGTTCGCGACGATCGCCATGGCCGAGGCGCCGGTCCTCGCCGAGGAGATCCTGCGCGAGATCCGCCGCGAGTACCCGCAGTTGCCCCTCGTCCTCGACGACTCCGGCGAGCCCATGGCCCTGGTCGGCATCCGCCGCGCCATCGAGGTCTTCGTCCAGCACCTGGAGACGGCGGAGGGCCGCCCCCGCGTCCACCCCGAGGTCTTCCAGGAATTCGGCCGGGGCGAGGGCATGCACGGCCGCACCCTCGACGCGCTCCAGGCGATCTACCGCCTGGGGGTCAGACTCGCCTGGCGCCGGTTCGCGGAGATCGGGCAGCGGGTCGACATCCCGCCCCCGGCGATGTACGAGCTCGTCGACGCGGGATACGAGTACCTGGACGGCCTCGTCGACCAGTCCGTACGCGGCTACGCCGAGGCCGCCGCCAGGCAGGCCGGGGAGCGGCTGCGTCTCCAGCGCCGCCTGATGGAGCTGCTGCTCTCCGAGCACCACTCCCGGGGCGACACCGAGGGGCTCGTCGAACGGGCTGCCCGGATCGGCTGGCCGCTGCCCGACCGGCTGGCCGTCGGAGTACTGCTGCGCCCGGCCCGGGAAGCCGTCGCGCCCGCCGTCGGACCGGGCGTGCTGCTCGACATGGAGTACGAGCGGCCGCGCATGGTCGTGCCCGAGCCGGCCGCCGCGGGCCGCCCCGAGCTGCTGCACAGGGCGCTGACCGGGTGGGCCGGGGCGATCGGGCCGCCGGTGCCGCTGGCCGACGCCGCGAAGTCGCTGCGCTGGGCCGAGGCCGCCGTACGCCTCATGGAGCGGCGGCTGCTTCCCGCCGGTGAGGTCCTGTACTGCACCGAGCACACCGAGGCCCTGGTGCTGCTCCAGCCCGAGGAGCTGATCGACGATCTCGCCCTGCGCTGCCTGGAACCGCTCGCCCACTGCGGGCCCACGCACGGCCGGCGGCTCGCGGCGACGTTGCTGGCCTGGCTGGAGACACGGGGAGGCGCGCCCGAGGTCGCGGCCCGTCTCGGTGTCCACCCGCAGACCGTCCGTTACCGCCTCCGGCAGATCAGGGAACTGTGGGGCGACGAGATCGACGACCCCGACCGGCGGTTCGAGCTGGAACTGGTGCTCCGCGCACAACGCCTCCGCGGCGAACTCGGAGACCCCCGTCCTCGCCGCTGACCCGGCCGCCGCCCCCGCCCGTCCGGCCGTCGCGCCGGGTGCGAGGATCCATCGCGGGGGTCGCCGTGGGGTCTGTCGTGGGGTCCGCCACGGGCACCGCCGAGCAGGGGGCGCCCCCAAACCATTGCCCGCCCGAGGGCACTATGACTAGCCTGGCCTCTGTTCGTCATCCCGATCGTCTGTTGAAATTTCGAACAAAAGAGAGGGGGCCGGTTGTGGGACGCCTCGTACCTGCCGTGACCCGGGCTCTGGACATACTGGAGCTCTTTCTCGACGGGGACGGGACTCTCTCCGCCCCCGACATCGTGCGCAGACTCCAGCTGCCGCGCACGACCGTGCACGAACTGGTGACCACGCTCGCCGCCCGCTCGTACATCGTGCAGGTGCCCGGTCAGCCGGGACGGTACCGGCTCGGCGTACGCCCGTACCAGCTCGGCAGCCGCTACGCCGAGCAGCTCGACCTCGCGGCCGAGGGCCAGCAGGTCGCCCGCTCCGTCGCCGAGACCTGCGACGAGACCGTACACGTGGCGATCCTCGAAGGCACCGACGTCATCTACATCGCGAAGGTCGACTCCACGCACGCCGTCCGCATGGTCTCGGCGGCCGGCCGCCGCCTTCCCGCGCACTGCACCTCCGTCGGCAAGATGCTGCTCGCCTCCCTCACCGAGCCGGAGCTGACCTCACGCGTCCCCGACGACGCCGACCTCGTCGCGATGACGCCCAACAGCATCACCGAGCCGGGCGCCCTGCGTGAGGCCCTCGCCGAGATCCGCAGCCGCGGGATCGCCGTCGAGAGCCGTGAGTCCAATCCGGACGTCAGCTGTGTGGCAGCCCCGGTGCGCGACCGTGCGGGGCAGGTCGTCGCGGCGCTCTCGATCTCCGTACCGATGATCCGCTGGAGCGACGAACGCCGCGTCGAGCTGGAGCAGCTCGCGGCGAAGGGCGCCGCCGAACTGTCCGAGCGGCTCGGCCACCGGAACGTGCGATGACCGCCGTCGAGGTCGCCGCCGTCGAGGTCGCGGTCCCCGCGCACGCGGCGCTCGGCGAGGGCCCGACCTGGGACACCCGGGCGCGCCGGCTCATCTGGGTCGACGTCCTCGGCTCCCGGATCCACACCTACGACCCCGCCTCCGGCCGCCGCACGGTGATGACCACCGAGCAGCACGTGGGTGCCGCCAAGCCTCGGGCGGGCGGCGGCCTGGTCGTCAACCTCCGCGACGGCGTGGGCCTTTACGGGCCGGCGGACTCAGGAGGGTCCACCACCGGTGCCACCGGTGCCACCGGTGCCACCGGTGTCGCGGGAGCCCACGGTGTCGCGGGAGCCGCGGGAGCCGCGGGAGCCGCGGGAGCCGCGGGAGCCGCGGGAGCCGCGGGAGCCGCGGGAGCCCACGGACCCGCCGGACCCGCCGGACCCGCCGGACCCGCCGGACCCGCCGGTGGCACCGGTGCCACCGGTGCCAAGGCTTCCGCCGGTGCGTTCCGCTGGCTGCACCGGGAGCCCGTCCCCGGCCGGCGTGCCAATGACGCGGCCGTCGCTCCCGACGGCTCACTCTGGGCCGGCACCATGCGCTACGACGAGGCACCCGGCGGGGGCACGCTGTCGCGGATCGCCCCCGACGGCACGGTCCGCCCGATCCTCGACGACGTGACCGTCAGCAACGGCACGGGCTGGAGCCCCGACGGGCGCCATGTCTACTACGTCGACTCGCCGACCCGCCGCATCGACGTCTTCGACATCGGCGACGATCAACTCCCGTTCGGCAGGCGCCCGTTCGCGACCGTGGAGGACGGATTCCCCGACGGTCTGACGGTGGACGCCGACGGCTGCGTCTGGGTGGCCCTCTGGGACGGCGGAGCGGTCCGCCGCTACACGCCGGACGGCACGCTGGACCGGGTCCTCGAACTGCCGGTCCGCCGCCCCACCGCCTGCGCGTTCGGCGGCGCCGACCTCACCGACCTGTACATCACCACCGCCCGCACGGGCCTGACCGCACCGCACCCGATGTCCGGCTCCCTGCTCGTCGTCCCCGGCGCGGGCAAGGGCCTGCCGCAGCCGGAGTTCGCCGGATAACCGACACACCCGAAGCCCCGTCGCGAGTCCCCGCCCAGGTGCCGGTCACCGGGCGGGGACTCGCGTTTTTGCGCCACTGATTTTGCGCAAACCATTGACGAGTAAGCGCTTCCTATCTACGGTCCCGTTCGAAGTTGCGATCACCTGACGAAATTTCGAACAGTGGGAGCACGGTATGGGACGACCTGGCCTGAACCGCAGGCAACTCCTCTCCGCGGTGGGCGGGCTGACGGTCGCGGGCAGTCTCGGCTTCGCCGCGCTCGGCACCGGCGCGGACGCGCTCGCCTCCGGCGCGAGCACCCGGGTCCGTTACTGGAATCTCTTCACGGGAGGCGACGGGGCCAACATGGTCGCGATGGTGGACGCCTTCCGTAAGGAACATCCCGGCATCGCGGTCAAGGATTCCACCCTCACCTGGGGCGACCCGTACTACACGAAGCTCGCGATGGCCGCCGCGGGCAACCGCGCGCCGGACCTCAGCGTCATGCACCAGGGCCGCGTGCCCGGCTTTGCGCCCGGCCGGCTCCTGGACCCCTGGGACATGGACCTGCTCACCAAGTACGGCGTCCGGGAAGCCGACTTCAACCCCGTGCTCTGGAAGCGCGGCATCGTCGACGGCAAGCTCTACGCCCTGCCCCTCGACATCCATGTCCAGCTGAGCTTCTACCGGACGGACGTCTGCCGAAAGGCCGGCCTGCTCGACGCGGACGGCAAGCTGCCGACCGCGACCTCCACCGACGACTGGTTCGCCATCCTCAAGGAGGCCAAGAAGCAGCTGAAGGACGGACAGCAGACCCTCGGCCTGCACGCCTTCGACCAGAACTTCTCCTGGTGGTTCTTCGTCGCCTTCTACCAGCAGCTCGGCGGCGGCTACTTCGACGACGACCGCACCGACGTCACCTTCGACACCGACAAGGCCACCCAGGTCCTGGAGTTCCTGCACCAGCACGTCGCCGACGGCTACACGATCGTCGGCCAGACCGACGCCGAGGCGTTCCTCGCCGGATCGCCGTTCGTGTGGGAGGGGAACTGGTCGGTTCCGTACTTCAGTGGCGAGAAGGTCGGTTACGGGGCCCAGCCGCTGCCCCCGGTCTTCGGCACCCCGGCCACCCACGCCGAGTCGCACTCCTTCGTCCTGCCGCACCAGGCCGACCGCGGCGGCCCCGCCAACGAGGGCGCGCACCTGCTGGCCGCCTACATGGTCAAGCACGCCACCGCCTGGGCGGGCGGCGGCCATGTCCCCGCCTATCTGCCGACCTTCCAGGACCCGGCCTACCTCAAGCTGATCCCGCAGAACGAGTACTCCCGTCCGGCCATGGAACACCCGGCCACCGAACCACGCATCTGGTTCGCCGGCTCCACCGGCACCCTCGCCAAGCGGATCGGCCCGGTCGTCGCCTCCTCCAACGTCGGCTCCGCGAAACCGGCCGCCGCCGCCCGCCGGATGAAATCCGTCCTGGAGGAACTGCTCGCCATGCGGAACCCGATGGACGGCCGCACCGCCGCCCAGGAGCTGAAGGGAACCGCGGCGTGACCACCACCCTCGCCCCCGCCACCGGCCTGCGGCCCCGCGCGGCCACCGCGACCGAATCCGCCCGCGTGCGCTGGGGCCGCCGGTTCCAGCACGGCGGCTGGTTCGTCGCCCCGTTCTTCGTGCTGTACGGGCTGTTCGTCGTCGTCCCGGTCGTGCGCGGCCTCTACCTCAGCCTCACCGACGCCAACATTTCCGGCGACCACACCCGCTTCATCGGCCTCGACAACTACCGCGAGGCGTTCCGGGACCGCCTGGTGTGGAACTCGCTGTGGCACAGCGTCCAGTTCACCCTCTACGTCGTGCCCTGCATCGTCGTCGTGGCCCTCCTCATGGCACTGATCGCCCACCACATCACCCACCTGAAGTGGCTGTGGCGGCTGTGCTTCTTCGCGCCGTTCCTGCTCCCGTCGGCCGTGGTCGGCAACCTGTGGTGGTGGCTGTTCCAGCCCACCAACGGCATGGTCAACCACGTCCTGGGCATCGACACCCCCTGGCTCACCCAGAAGTCCACCGCCATGATCGCGGTCGTCGTCGCGACCCTGTGGTGGACGGTCGGCTTCTCCTTCCTGCTCTACCTGGCCGCGCTCCAGAACATCCCGCACCACCTGTACGAGGCGGCCGAACTCGACGGCGCCAACGCCTTCCAGCGGATGCTGCACATCACCGTGCCGAACCTGCGCAACATCACCGGCCTGGTGTTCGCCCTCCAGGTCCTCGCCTCGCTCCAGGTCTTCGACCAGGCGGTCGTCATGTACCAGTTCGGCCCGGGGCCCGAGGAATCGACCCGCACCTTCGTGCAGTACACCCTCGAACAGGGCTTCACCAGCTACCGCGTGGGCTACGCCTCCGCGATCTCCTTCATCCTGTTCCTCATCATCGCGGCCGTCGCCCTCGGGCGGATGTGGCTGCTGCGGCTCCGCGAGGAGGACGCCCGATGACCACCGCCGACCCGACCACCACCGCCCCGACTCCCGTACCGCGCAAGGCCCGCAGCACCTGGACGCCGGGACAGATCGCGCTGACGGCGGTCGCCGCCGCGCTGTCCCTCGTGTGGCTGGCCCCGCTCGGCTGGGCACTGTCCACCTCGCTGAAGTCCCCGACCGAGTCGGTGACCTCCCCGCACTGGATCCCCGACCACCTCACGGTGGCGTCCTGGAAGAGCGTCCTCGAAGCAGGCAACATCCCCAACTGGTTCGTGAACTCCCTGGTGGTGTCGGTCTGCGTCACCTTCGTCGTGCTGCTCGTCGCGTCCCTCGCCGGATACGGCTTCGCCCGCACCGAGTTCCGCGGCAAGTCCGCCCTGATGGCCCTGACGATGGCGGGCCTGATGTTCTCCCCGGCCATCCTCGGCGTCCCCCTCTTCGCGACCGTGCAGTCGCTCGGCATGGTCGACACCTACTGGGGCATGATCCTGCCGCAGTGCGCCCCGGCGGCCATGGTCTACATCCTCTACAAGTTCTTCCAGTCGCTGCCCCGCGAGCTGGAGGAGGCCGCGTTCATCGACGGCGCGGGCCGCTGGCGGATCTTCTTCACCATCGTCCTCCCGCTCTCCAAGCCGTCCCTGTCGGCGGTCGGGATCTTCACCTTCATCGCCTCGTGGAACAACTTCCTGTGGCCGTACATGGTGACCAACAACCCCGACCTGATGACCATGCCGAACGGCATCGCCACCGTGCAGAACTCCTTCGGCATCATCTGGCCGCAGCTCATGGCGGGCGGCCTGATCGCGGGCCTCCCGCTGATCGTCGTGTTCGTCTTCTTCCAGAGCCAGATCGTGCGGGGTGTCGCCCACACCGGTCTGGCCGGCCAGTGACCGGACGAGGAGCCCCAGTTGACCGCGTACCGACTCGCCGCGCTGCTCGCCGCGGCCGTCGTCGCCCTGCTGCCGACCACCGCACAGGCCGACGTCGGCTACCCCGACCCGCAGCCGATCACCGGACAACAGATCATCCATGACCCGACCGTCATCCACCTCAAGTCCGGCGGATACGTGGCCTATTCGACCGGCGGAGTGATCGGCGCCCGCCTCTCCCGGGACCGGGTCCAGTGGGACGATGCGGGCAACGCCTTCGCCACGCCGCCGAGTTGGTGGTACGAG
Source organism: Streptomyces sp. NPDC005784 (assembly GCF_042871525.1). Taxonomy (NCBI): domain Bacteria; kingdom Bacillati; phylum Actinomycetota; class Actinomycetes; order Kitasatosporales; family Streptomycetaceae; genus Streptomyces; species Streptomyces sp. NPDC005784. The sequence goes on along the minus strand of NZ_JBIAIQ010000006.1, from coordinate 95,404 downwards.
TACAACTCCACCGGCGACCCCTGGGCCCCGGACATCTCCTACCGCGCCGGCCGCTACTGGCTGTACTACGCGGTCTCGTCCTGGGGCACCAACCACTCCGCGATCGGCGTCGCCACCTCCCCGAGCGGGCTGCCCGGCACCTGGACCGACCACGGCAAGGTCTTCACCTCGGACACCACCGACACCTGGAACGCCATCGACCCGGCGGTGACCGGCGCCGACGGCAGGCTCTGGATGACGTTCGGCTCGTACTGGACGGGCATCCGCATGGTCGAACTGGACCCGGGGACAGGCAAGGCCGAGGCCGCCGCCCCCGTCCACCACCTCGCGACCCGCCCGGACGCCCCGTACGCCGTCGAGGGCCCGTACGTGGTCCAACACGGCCGCTACTACTACCTGTTCGCCTCGTACGACGCGTGCTGCGCGGGCGTGAACTCCACGTACAAGATCAGGGTGGGCCGGTCGACGTCGGTGACCGGCCCGTACACGGACAGCACGGGCACACCGATGCTCGACGGCGGCGGCGACCTCCTGCTGGCCGGCCACGGCCGCTACATCGGCCCCGGCGGAGAGTCCGTCTTCCGGGACGGCGGCCAGGACTGGCTCGCCTACCACTACTACGACGCGGACGACAACGGCACACCCAAGCTGGGCCTGAACAGGCTGAGCTGGACGAAGACCGGCTGGCCCGTCGTCGGCTAGGGCGGTGCGGGGCCGCGTCGGTACGCGGCTCCGCGGCGTGGCCGCGACGGACCGCACAGCCCATGAAACACAGGTACTCCCCTCAAGGCGCCCCCCGAAAGGACCCCATGCGCACCGCCCGCTTCGCCCTCGACCCCGCCTTCACCATCGGCGAGGTCAACCCCCGTCTCTTCGGATCCTTCGTCGAGCACCTCGGCCGCTGCGTCTACACCGGCATCTTCGAACCCGGCCACCCCGCCGCGGATCCCGAAGGCCTGCGCACGGACGTGCTGGAGCTGGTCCGCGAGCTCGGTGTCACGGCAGTCCGCTACCCCGGCGGCAACTTCGTCTCCGGCTACAACTGGGAGGACTCGGTGGGCCCCGCCGAGGAGCGGCCCCGCCGCCTCGACCTCGCCTGGCGCTCCACCGAGTCCAACCGCTTCGGTCTCAGCGAGTACATCGACTTCCTGAAGAAGATCGGCCCGCAGGCCGAGCCGATGATGGCCGTCAACCTCGGCACGCGCGGGGTCGCCGAGGCACTGGAGCTCCAGGAGTACGCCAACCACCCTTCCGGAACGGCCCGTTCCGACCTGCGGATCGCGCACGGCGACAAGGACCCGTTCCGCATCGGGCTCTGGTGCCTCGGCAACGAGATGGACGGCCCCTGGCAGACCGGCCACAAGACCGCCGAGGAGTACGGCCGGCTCGCCGCCGAGACCGCCCGCGCGATGCGGCAGATCGAGCCGGACCTCGAACTCGTCGCGTGCGGATCCTCGGGGCAGGGGATGCCGACCTTCGCCGAGTGGGAGTCGACGGTCCTCGCCGAGACGTACGACCTCGTCGACCACATCTCCCTGCACGCCTACTACGAGGAGACCGACGGCGACCGGGACTCCTTCCTCGCCTCCGCCGTCGACACCGAGTCGTTCATCGAGAACGTGGTGGCCACCTGCGACCACGTGGGCGCCCGCCTGAAGTCCGCGAAGAGGATCAACCTCTCCTTCGACGAGTGGAACGTCTGGTACCAGAGCCGGCCCAACCCGCACCCGGTCGAGGACTGGCAGGAGGCCCCGCGCCTGCTGGAGGACGCCTACTCCGTCACGGACGCGGTCGTGTTCGGCTCGTTGCTCATCGCGCTGCTGCGGCACGCGGACCGGGTGGCCGTCGCCTGTCTCGCCCAGCTCGTCAACGTCATCGCGCCGATCATGACCGAACCGGGCGGCCCGGCCTGGCGTCAGACGACCTTCTACCCCTTCGCGCAGGCGTCGGCGCACGGGCGCGGGCAGGTCCTCGACGTCCGGGTGGACTCGCCGACGTACCCGACCCGCAAGTACGGCGAGGCCGACCTGCTGCACGCCACCGCGGTGCGCGCCGAGGACGGCTCGGTCACCGTCTTCGCCGTCAACCGCAGCCAGGCCGAGTCGCTGCCGCTCGAAGTCGCCCTGAACCGGATGGGGTTGACGACGGTCGTCGAGCACAGAGCACTCGCCGACGCCGACCCGGACGCCACCAACACCCTGCACGACCAGGAGCGGGTCACCCCGCACCCCGTCGAGGGGACCACGCTCCGGGAAGGCACGCTGAGCGCCGTACTGGAGCCGCTGTCCTGGAACGTGATCCGGCTGGCCTAGGACCTGTCCTGGGCGGTGCTGGGGCCGGGGGAGTCCACCGGGGTCACCGGTACTCCTCCGGCCGCGCTCCCCAGCAGCGTCAGTTCCACCCGGCCGGGGCCGGCGGGTGTGGTCCCGTCGGACAGCACCGCGAGGGCCAGTGTGTTGCGCCCCCGTGTGCGCAGCACCCCGTTGGGCAGGACGAACGTGTGCTGGGGCCCTACGTCGTTGATGTACTGGCCCATGTTCCAGCCGTTCAGGAAGATCTGGACACGATAGGCGCGGGCCGGATCGTCGGTGAGGGTGAGCCCGATCGAGGCGTCCACTCCGGCGTCCACGGCGAGCCGGAAGCCGGTGCGGTACCAGGTGACGCCCTGCCGTCGTTCGGCGCGCGGGAACCCGACGGCCTTCCAGCCGCCGTCCGCGAACCCCGGCAGATGCCAGCCGTGCCGCTCCCCGTGCAGACCTCCGGTGTTCAGCGGTCCGCGCACCGGATCGGGGGCCGCCGCGCCCTGGACGCGCCAGCGGATCGCGGGAGCGGCCCCGGCGAAGGCGACGGCCGTCAGACCCCGGGCCGCCTTGTGCGCGTCGTTAGCCTTCCCGTCCTCGTCGTGCTGCATCCGCCGGACCAGGACGGACAGCACATGGGAGTGCCCGTCCCGCGGCCGGACCGGAAAGGTGGCGGTGGCCGCCCAGGTCCCCTGCCGAACGGTCTTCTTGTCCGGCACCGGCATCCGGTGCGTGCCCAGCGCCTCACCGTCCAGCCAGGCCATCAACAGCCCCTGTGCGCCGGCGACATAGGAGAGGGACACGGACTCCGCGTCGCCCGCGTCCGCGAAGTGCCCGCGGTACCAGACGTCGCCGTAGTGGAAGCCGTAGTCGTCGGCGAACAGCACGGGCTGCCCGGCGGGGACGGGAGTGATGCTGTACGAGGACGTCCTGTCGGTGACCCGCCACGCCGTGTCGTCGTAGTCGGCGGCCGATTCGGGATTCTCCCCGGCCCGGCGCCAGTCGGTCAGGGCGGGCAGCCGCACCTGGTCCACGCCGGCCAGCGGCCGCTCGGCCCGCAGGCTGCCGGAGGCGGTGGCGAGGGACTTCAACGTGCCGTGGTTCCAGACGAGTTCGCTCATCCACCGCGGCCCCCACACCTCCAGGTCCGCCGCCTCCACCGTGTCGCCGGTGAGGTGGACGGCCGTGCCGCGCAGGGCGGCCGTGCGCAGCAGCGCCGGGCCGCGCACCAGCACCGGACCCGACGGAGTGTCGTACCGCCACAGCACGCGGGAGCTCTCGTCGTCGGCGAACAGCAGGAGCAGGGGGGCGGCGACACCGCCGCCCTCCACCCGGACCCGGGTGATGCCGTCCAGCACGGCGTCGATCCGCAGCACGCCGTCCCCGTAGTTGTGCCCGGCCTCCCCGTCCAGCACGGTGACCGTCGGCTCGCTCGCGGACTCCAGGCAGGTGTGCGTCGACTCGCCCGCCCGGCCCGTGAACACCGCGATGTCCTGCCGTCCCGCGGTCAGCCACAGCATCGGCTGGGCGGTGGAGTAGCTCAACTTCCTTCGTCCCAGGGCGATACCGGCGGCGAGCAGCCGGGCGTCGAGGCCGGGCACCGGCACCGCGACGGTCGTGCCCGCGAGCGGGACGGAGGCGACGGCCTCGGCGGACGAGTCGTTGCGCAGGACGTGGAAGTGAGCCTTCGTGTCCGGGTTGACGAGGTGGTACGCCTTGATGCCGGGACCGGCTCCCGGGTAGTCGCCCGGGACCGGATCGGCGGGGTCCAGCTTCGCCAAGTCGGGCACGGAGTGCAGCAGTTGGCCGATCTGGTGCATCGGGACGAGCTTCTCGGTCGGCTGACGTGCCTCGTCGAGGGCGGCCCCGTAGTCGTACGACGTGTAGACGATCGGCGCGGGCAGCCAGCCCCAGGACGTGCCGCCGAAGGTCATGTAGACGTTGTGGACCGTGATGCCGTTGGCGAGGTTGGTGAGGTAGAAGCGCCGCTCGTAGGCCGCGTCCCGGGTGCGGCGCGACTGGGCGTAACCCAGGCCGTCGAACTCCGCCCCGCCCCACGGGTCGAACCAGCCGCCTCCGAACTCGGGGATGAACCCCGGCGTGTCGGGACTCGCGGTCGAGCCGCCCTTCATGCCGCCGGGGCCGAAGTACCCCCAGTCCGGTGGTGTCTTGAAGGGGGAGGGGTAGCCGTCGAAACCGTAGAGGTAACGCCCGCTCTCGCCGCCCGTGTCGAAGGTGCCGGGGGCCCAACGGCCGTTCCTGCCCTTGTCGTTGTGGAAGAGCGGCACGTCGATGCCGTCCGCCCGCACCTTGGCGTACAGGTGCGCCATGTAGTCGCGGCCGGCGGGCTCGGTCACGTGGTCGTCGTACTCGTTCTCCAGTTGGTAGAGGACGATCGTGCCGCCGCCGTCGGTATGGAGGTGGCGGGCGGCGATGCGGTCGACGGCGGTCAGCCACTCGTCGACGTACTTCAGATAGGTCGGGTCGGAGGTGCGGGCCACCCCCGGGGTGGCGGTCAGCCAGCCGGGGAAGCCGCCCGCGTCGACCTCGGCGTTGATGTACGGACCGGGGCGCAGGATGACGTACAGCCCGGTCTCGGCGGCGGTCCGCAGGAACAGGTCGAGGTCGCGGACCCCGGTGAAGTCGTACTGCCCGGGGGCGGGGGAGTGGTAGTTCCACGCGACGTAGATGCTGATCGCGTTGTACCCGTGGGCGCGCAGTTTCTGCAGGACGTCCCGCCACAGGGACGGGCTCGGCAGCCGGAACGGGTGGACCTCTCCGGACCAGATCACCAGGCGCCTGCCGTCGATCAGCATCGAGTAGCGGTCGAAGCCGACCGTGTGCGCCCTGCCGTCGGCGGTGGGCGGTGCGGGCGCGGGCCCGGTGGGTGCGAGAGGCGTCCTTCCTGCCGCGCACGCTTCGCCGCCCCCACTGCCGCTCAGCGAGAGGCCGAGTGCGGCGGTGCCCGCGAGTGCGCTGAAGGTACGTCTGCTCAACACCATGCGGGTTCTCCCGGGGACGGCGACGGGGGTCCCCCGCTCGGTCCGATACCGAGAACCCGGGGGAGGTGCGGCCATTGTCCACAGGGGCAGATCATTTGATGGTCGTATGACGATCTCGGCGCGGGGGATTACGCGGTATGGGCGTGACCGGAGGGGCGCGGAACGCCGGAAACGGCGACCCGTCGTCTCATCCGTCACTTCCGTCCCATCCGTCGCGGCCGGGGGCGGCCCGCGAGGTCGCGGACCGCCCCCGGCCTCCGTGGGGGGAAAGGCGGGTCAGCTCGTCACGACGCCGAGCGTCAGGGTGCCGGTGTAGCCGGCGGAGGTGGTGCTGCCGAGGGCCGTCAGGGTCAGGAGGCCGGAGGGGGCGCCTCCGTCGTCGTAGACGGAGTCCTGGGCGAGGGTGGTGCGGGTGACCTTGTTGGTCGAGTACGGGGACACCTTGGCCATCGCCACGGTGATCGTCTCGTTGAAGAAGAGCTGGCCGGTGTGGAGTTCCTGGCCGCCGGTGAAGGAGCCGTCGGAGGTGAGGGTGACGCCGGTGTGCACCTTGACGTGGATGTGCACGCAGCGGCCCCGGTACCAGCCGGGGTAGATCGTGGTGAGGTTCGCGACGCCGGACGCGTTCGTCAGGACGCCGCCGCGCAGGAACGTGCCGTCGTCCGCCTCGCTGTGGCCGTTGTTGCCGACGAAGCCGGAGTACTCGCCGAGCGCGTCGCAGTGCCAGATCTCCACGAGCGCGTTGCTGATCGCCGCGCAGGTGGAGTCGTCGACGACGGTGAGCACCAGCTTGAGCGGGGCGCCCGCCTTGCCTTCGGTGACGTCGGCGCGGACGAGCTGTCCGTCGAGGTAGTAGGGGCCTTCGGTCATCTCCTTGGTGAGGGTGCAGACGGCCGCGGCGGCGGGGACCGCCGCGCCGACCGCCAGTGCCGCGGCCGTGGCGCCCGTGGCGATCAGTACGGTTCGGCGCCCGAGCGGGGCCTCTGACATGTCTTTCGAGGGGGAATCTGTCATGGACACGGCACCATAGGAGTGGATGCTGTCGGTAGGCTGTCAGTTCCGCAAAGTGACAGCACGTCAAGTTGCTTGTTGGACACCTTGCCCGGCCCCCGGCCCGGAGTGCGGTCCGCGCGGTCGACTTGGGGAGGGCCGCCCGGGGGCCGCCGCCGACGCGGAGGACGCGCCGGTCTCCGACCGCACAGGGGTGCGTCGGGAGGCGGGGACGGGTGAAAGGCGAAGGCGTCGGTGCCTCGGATCCGCGGGCACCGCGCCGTGGTGTCCGGCGCGGGTGTTCGCGGCACCGGGCACAAGGGTCCCTCCGGCGTCGGGCGGGCGTACTTCTGCCCTGCCCGACGCCGTCGGTCACGGGCGGTTCCCGGCGGCCGGCCCGGTGGCAGGCCGCGCGGAGGTCCGCCCGGCGATATGAGTGGCCTTCTAACCGGCCTGGTTGTACAGCATCGCGCCCACGGCTCCCCAGCCGGCGTCCGCCTGGGGCGGCGGTGGTTCGGGCTGTGTCCTGCCCCGGACCTGGGCCGCCGTCAGGCCGCCCTGAGCGCCCATGGAGGGGGCGCCCGCCATGCCGGGCATGCCCGTCTGGGCGGCCGGCTGGAGACCGGCCGACTGGGCCGGCCCGGGCATCGCCGCGGGCGGCATCTGGGCCGGCATCGCACCTGGGCCCTGGGCCGCGGCCGGCCAGCTGGTGGGCTGCGGAGTGGGGTAGCCCGGGGCCGCCATGGGCTGCTGCTGGGCCGGGTAGACCGGGGCCGCGACGGGCTGCTGGGCGGGGTAGGGCGATGCCGCGGCGGGCCGCGCCGGCGGACCGGGCGGCAGGCTGGGCTGCGGGGCGGCCGCCGCCACCGGCTGGGGCTGAGCGGGCTGTCCGGGCCAGGCGTTGGCCTGGGCGGCCAGCCCCTGCATGCCCGCTCCGTTGGTCGAGCCGACGAGACGGTCCACCATGGCCGTACCCGAGCTGTAGCCGGCACCGTTGCTCAGCTCGGGTGCGGCGGTTGCCTTCCTGGATCCGTAGAGCACCTGCTCCAGGCCGGCCACCAGGCGACGCACGTCCGTCTGGGGTCGTACCACGAGTCTCAGGAAGCGGCTGGACGAACCGACCTTGTTGCCGCACTCGCGGACCAGGATGCGGTGCTCGGTGAGCAGCCGGTCCCGGACCACGGTGCCTTCGGCGCCGACGGGGAGGCGTACGAACAGGAAGTTGCCCTGCGAGGGGTAGATCGTCAGACCGGGCAGCGCGGAGAGCTGGCGGGCCATGTCGAGCCGGTCGCGGCGGACCATGTGCAGGCTCTCCATGTATTCGGCGCCGTGGTTCTTGAGCATGAACACCACGGTCTCCGCGAAGGAGTTGAGGTTCCACTTCGGCAGCATCGAGCGGACCTTGCCGGCCAGCGAGGGGTTGGCGACCATGTAGCCGAAGCGGATGCCGTGCAGGCCGAAGTTCTTGCCGAGGCTGCGCAGCACGATGACGTTGGGCCGCATGACCGCGTCCTCGACCACGCTGGGCTCGGACTCGGCGTCGGCGAACTCCAGGAACGACTCGTCGATGATGACCAGGTCCAGATCGGCCATCGCGTCCATGAACTGGATGACCGACTGGCGCGGCAGGAAGCCGCCGTCGGGGTTGTTCGGGTTGCAGATGACGGCGACCCTGGTGCCGCGGGCGCGGATGAACTTGGCGTACGCGGCGAGGTCGAGCGCGAAGCCGGTGGACTCCTGGAGCGGGAACATGTCGACCCGCTTGCCGGTCTCCATGGGCTGGTCGGTCCAGCGGCCGAACGTGGGGACGGGTATGGCGAGGGACTCACGGACCAGCAAGTGATCGATCCATGTGATGAGTTCGGTCGAACCGTTGCCCATCGCGACGCACTGCGGCGGAAGTTGGAGCAGCGAGCACAGCTCACTGGTGATCGTGTCGGCACTGCTCGGGTAGTAGGTGATGATCTCGCGCAACCGGCTCGCGAGTTCGTCGAACATCGCGGGCGTGGGGAAGTACGGGTTGCAGGGAATACAGAAATCCACCGGGCCGGCTCCGTCGCCCTCCCGCGTCAGTGCGGCCATCGACGGGCTGTGCGCCGCGGTGCCGCGAAAGAGCGAGGTGACATTGCCGGCCATGGAACCTCCGTATAGGGCGAGCCCGCTGGGGAGGACGGGCCCTCCGTCTTTGGGTGGCCCGCGCGGGGGAGCACGGGCCGCCCTTCCATACGGATACGGATGTGGCGCTGTTCAATCACTGCGCAATCGTGCGGATGTTGTGAACCGGCTGTGAGGACCGGTCACGCAACGAGCACATGTACGTGTGGGGTTCGGTCACGCGCCGAACGCGTGCACCGGTGAGGTCCGGTCAGGCACCGAACGAGTGAACCGTGGAGGTCCGGTAGGTCTGCCCCGGTCGCAGCACCGTCGACGGGAACGACGGGTGGTTCGGGGAGTCCGGGAAGTGCTGGGTCTCCAGGCACAGGGCGTCGCCCTGGCGGTAGATGTGGCCGCCGGTGCCGACCAGGGTGCCGTCCAGGAAGTTGCCCGAGTAGAACTGCAGGCCGGGCTCGGTCGTCGCGATGCTCAGGGTGCGGCCGGAGGACGGGTCGCGGAGCGTCGCGACATGCCGGGGCCTCGCCGTGCTGCCCTTGTCGAGAACCCAGTTGTGGTCGATGCCCTTGCCGTACAGGAGCTGCTGGTGGGCCACCCGGATGTCCCTGCCGACGGTCTTCGTCCGGCGGAAGTCGAAGGGGGTGCCGGCGACCGCGGCCAGTTCGCCGGTGGGGATCAGGCCCGAGTCGACGGGGGTGAAGCGGGCGGCCGCGATCTCCAGCTCGTGGTCGTAGATCGAGCCGCTGCCCTCACCGGCGAGGTTCCAGTACACATGGCTGGTGAGGTTGACGACGGTGGCCTTGTCGGTGGTGGCCTCGTAGTCGATGCGCCAGTCGCCGTGCCCGGTCAGGGTGTAGGTGACCTTCGCCCTGAGCGTGCCGGGGTAGCCCATCTCGCCGTCGATGCTGGTGTAGTGCAGGACGAGTCCGACGTCGGAGCCCGAGGTGAAGCCCTCCACGTCCCAGACGTGCTTGTCGAATCCCTTGGCGCCGCCGTGCAGGCTGTTGACGCCGTCGTTGACGGAGAGCTGGTAGCCCTTGCCGTCCAGGGTGAACTGCCCCTTGCCGATGCGGTTGCCGTACCGGCCGATCAGCGCGCCGAAGTACGGGCTGCTGGCCACGTAGTCGTCGATGTTGTCGAAGCCCAGCGCGACGTTCCGGTACCTGCCGTGCCGGTCGGGGATCTCCAGGGACTGGACGATTCCGCCGTACGACAGGACCTTGAGCCGCGTCCCGCCGTTCTCCAGCGACCACCGGTGGACCTTCGTCCCGTCGGCGAGCTTGCCGAAGAGCTCCTTCTCGGGCTTCCTGCCGCCCGAGGCGTGCGCCGTGCCGATGGTGGCCGCGGTTAATCCCGCTGCCGCCGCGCCTGCGATGACCGTGCGTCTGCTCATGTCCACTGCGGCTCCTGCAAATGGAGGGGCCCCGCCTTTCGGCGGGGCCCAGCTGAGTTACGAACCGGACTTGCGCTTGTTCCACACGTCGAACCCGACCGCCGCCAACAGGGCCAGGCCCTTGATGACCTGCTGCCAGTCGGTGCCGACACTGAGGAGGTTCATGCCGTTGTTCAGCACCCCGAGGACCAGGCCGCCGATGATCGCGCCGAGGACGGTACCCACACCGCCGCTCATGGACGCGCCACCGATGAACGACGAGGCGATCGCTTCCAGCTCGAAGCTCAGGCCGGCCTTCGGAGAGGCCGCGTTCAGGCGGGCGGCTACCACCAGACCCGCCAGGGCCGCGAGCATGCCCATGTTCAGGAAGACATAGAAGGTGACCTTCTTGTCCTTGACGCCGGACAGCTTCGCCGCCGGGAGGTTGCCGCCGATCGCGTAGATGTGGCGGCCGAAGACGGCGTTGCGCATCATGTAGCCGTAGCCGACGACCAGCGCGCCGAGGATCAGCAGCACGATCGGCGCGCCCTTGTAGCTGGCGAGCATCATCGTGACGGTGAGGACCGCGGCGACCAGCGCGACCAGCTTGAGCAGGAACAGCTTGGCCGGCAGCACGTCCAGCGAGAACTCCTGCTGGCGCTTGCGGTCACGGACCTCCTGCAGGACCACGAAGACGATCACAGCCAGGCCCAGCAGCAGCGTGATGTTGTGGTAGTTGGTGCTCGGGCCGACCTCCGGCAGGAAGCCGTTGCCCATCTTCTGCAGGCCGCCCGGGAACGGGCCGAGAGTCTGCCCCTTGAGCAGGATCTCCGTCATACCGCGGAAGATCAGCATGCCGGCGAGGGTGACGATGAAGGACGGTATGCCGAGATAGGCGATCAGGAATCCCTGGACCGAGCCCGCCACGGCGCCCACCGCCAGGCTCAGCACCAGGGCGACGGGCCACGACACGCCGTGCTGCACCGTCATCACGGCCGCGAACGCGCCCACGAACGCCGTCAGCGAACCGACCGACAGGTCGATGTGGCCCGCGATGATCACCAGCATCATGCCGATCGCGAGGATCAGGATGTAGCTGTTCTGCAGGACCAGGTTGGAGACGTTGTGCGGCAGCAGCGTGCTTCCGCCGGTCCAGACGGCGAAGAGGGCGACGATCAGGCCGAGGGCGATCAGCATGCCGTACTGGCGCATGTTGCGGCGCATGCCGTCGAGCATCAGCCGCACCAAGTTCTCCCCGGTGTCGCCGCTGCCGCCCTTGCCCGGCGGTGCCTCGGCCGGGGTGTTGGTCACATCGGTGCTCATCGCGTTACCTCTTTGTCCTTCGTCATCTGACGCATCAGCACTTCCTGCGTGGCCTCGGCCCGCGAGAACTCACCTGTCAGCCGCCCGGCAGCCATGGTGTAGATGCGGTCGCACATGCCGAGCAGTTCGGGCAGCTCGGAGGAGATGAAGATGATTGCCTTGCCCTCGGCGGCCAGCTTGTCGATGACCGTGTAGATCTCGAACTTGGCCCCCACGTCGATGCCGCGGGTCGGTTCGTCCAGGATCAGCACGTCCGGACCCGCGAAGATCCACTTGCTGAGGACGACCTTCTGCTGGTTGCCGCCGGAGAGCTTGCCGACCGGCTCGAAGACGGTCGGCGCCTTGATGTTCATCGACTTGCGGTAGCGCTCGGCGACCTGGCGCTCCTCGTGCTCGTCGACCAGGCCCCGCTTGGCGACCTTGGCCAGGGCGGTCAGCGAGATGTTGCGGTTGATGGTGTCGATGAGGTTCAGGCCGTAGTGCTTACGGTCCTCGGTGACGTAGGCGATGCCGTGGCCGACCGCCGCCGCGACGGTCTTGGTACGGATCTCCTTGCCGTCCTTGAGGACCGTGCCGCCCGCGTACCGGCCGTACGACCGTCCGAAGACGCTCATCGCGAGCTCGGTGCGGCCGGCGCCCATCAGACCCGCGATACCGACGATCTCCCCGCGCCGCGCATGGAGCGACACGTCGTTGACCACCTTGCGCTGCTGGTCGATCGGATGGTGCACGGTCCAGTCGCGGATCTCCAGCGCCGGGGCCGCGCCCTCCTCCGCGTGGTGCGGGGTGCGCTCGGGGAAGCGGTGGTCGAGGTCCCGGCCGACCATTCCGCTGATGATCCGGTCCTCGGTCGTCTCCGGCGCCTTCACGTCGAGGGTCTCGATGGACTGGCCGTCGCGAAGGATCGTCACCGAGTCGGCGACCTTGCGGATCTCGTTCAGCTTGTGGGAGATGATGATCGAGGTGATGCCCTGTTTCTTCAACTCCAGTATGAGATCGAGGAGTTTGTCGCTGTCCTCGTCGTTGAGCGCCGCGGTCGGCTCGTCGAGGATGAGCAGCTTCACCTTCTTCGAGAGCGCCTTCGCGATCTCCACGAGCTGCTGCTTGCCCACGCCGATGTCGGCGACGCGGGTCTCCGGGTGATCGGTCAGACCGACCCGGCGCAGCAGCTGCGTGGCGTGCCGCAGCGTCTCGTTCCAGTTGATGAACCCGCCCCTGGCGTGTTCGTTGCCGAGGAAGATGTTCTCCGCGAGGGAGAGGTACGGCGACAGCGCCAGTTCCTGGTGGATGATGACGATGCCGTGCTGTTCGCTCGCCCGGATGTCCCCGAAGCGGCAGACGTCACCCTCGAAGAGGATCTCGCCCTCGTAACTCCCGTGCGGGTGGACGCCGGAGAGGACCTTCATCAAGGTCGACTTGCCGGCGCCGTTCTCCCCGCAGATGGCGTGGACCTCGCCCTGGCGGACGGTCAGCGTGACGTCCGACAGCGCTTTGACGCCGGGAAAGGTCTTGACGATCGAGCGCATTTCCAGGACGGGTCCCGCCATGGTCGTGCCTTCCAATCACTAAGAGATCAGTGGGACGGGGTGGGTTACTTGAGCTCGTCCGCCGTGTAGTAGCCGCCGTCCACCAGGACCTGCTTGTAGTTGGTCTTGTCGACGCTCACCGGCTGGAGCAGGTAGGCGGGGACGACCTTCGAGCCGTTGTCGTAGGTCTTGGTGTCGTTGGTCTCCGGCTTCTTGCCGTTGAGGGCCGCGTCGACCATGTTCGAGGCGATCTTGGCCAGTTCGCGGGTGTCCTTGTAGACGGTCTGCGTCTGCTCGCCCGCGATGATCGACTTCACCGAGGCCAGCTCGGCGTCCTGGCCGGTGAGGACCGGCAGCGGCTTGCTCTTGGAGCCGTAGTCGTCCGACTTCAGCGCCGACAGGATGCCGATGGAGATGCCGTCGTACGGCGAGAGGACCGCGTCGACCTTCTTGCTGGCGTACGACTTGGTGAGGATGTCGTCCATGCGCTTCTGGGCGGTGGCGCCGTCCCAGCGCAGGGTGGTGACCTGGGTGAGGCCGGTCTGGCCGGACTGCACGACGAGCTTCTTGCTGTCGATGTACGGCTGGAGCACGCTCATCGCGCCGCCGAAGAAGTACTTCGTGTTGTTGTCGTCGTTGGAGCCGGCGAACAGCTCGATGTTGAACGGGCCCTTTCCGTTCTTGAGACCGAGCTTGTCGACGATGTAGTTGGCCTGGAGCTCGCCGACCTTGCTGTTGTCGAAGGACGCGTAGTAGTCGACGTTCTTCGTGCCCAGGATCAGACGGTCGTAGGCGATGACCGGGATGTGGGCGTCCGCGGCCTCCTGGAGAACGTTGTCCAGGGACTTGTTGTCGATGGCCGCGACGATCAGCGCCTTCACGCCCTGCGTGATCAGGTTCTCGATCTGCGAGACCTGCTGCTGGGGGTCGTCCTCGCCGTAGACCAGCTTGGTCTTGTAGCCCTTGGACTCCAGGTTCTTCACGACGTTGTTGCCGTCGCCGATCCAGCGCTCGGAGGACTTCGTCGGCATCGCGATGCCGATGGTCCCGCCCTTGCTGCTGCCGGTCGCTTCGTCCTTGCTGCCGCCGTTGCCGCTCTGGCCGCAGGCGGTCAGGGCGAGGGCGAGGGAGGCGGCTCCGGCTATGGCGGTGAGGGCGGCTCTGCGGTTACGCATGATCATCATCCTTGATGTCTTGGACCGGGCTCGGTCTCGCGGAACTCGAATACTCCGGGAGCTTTGAGAGAGGAAGGCCGAGAAGGTGTGTTGGATTGTGCGCGACTGTGTCGGCTTGTGTGAAGGGGGTTTGTGCGAACGTTATGAGGGAGTGTCGAACCGTGAGAGCGTGCCGGGCAGACGGGTGCCGAGCGGCGCCATGTCGCCGTCCGCTCCGTGCCGTGCGAGCAGGTCAAGGGCGAGCCGGCCGCGCCGCACCCTTTCCCGGGCCGTGCTCAGCGTCAGGTCCCGCAGATGGTGTCCGTACGGGTAGATCCCGGGGGTCTTGGACAGCCCGAACTTCAGATACAGCGGTGCGCCGCGGCGGATCAGCTCGGCGACCTCGTACATCCGTATGTACCCGCCGAGATCGTCGGGGGCCTCGATGTACATGTCCATGGGGGCGGCGGAGACCCGCCGGATCTCGGTGAGATGGCCGAGCGTCAGATCGCTCGGCACGTTCACCGAGTCGGCGCCGAGGCTCTCGTACACGGCGTACGAGGCCGGGTTGACCGGACCGATCAGCGCCGAGACCTTGAGGGTGGTGTCGGCCGGGATGATCCCGGCGACCCGCGCCCGGTGCAGCGTCCACAGCACGCCCTCGTCGGCGACGAGCAGGCACTTGACGCCCAGCTCCGTCGCCCGGACGGCGTCCTCGACACAGCCGGCCACCGCGTCGTGGCCGCGGGCACGCAGGCCGCCGCCGCGCGAGTCGGTACGGGCCGAGGCACCGATGTCCCAGATGCCCCGCGGGCCGGTGAACAGGCAGAGTTCGATGTCGCGTTCACCGGTGGCCTCGACCATCTCGGTGATCTCGGCGTCGGTCAGCATCCAGACACCGCTGCCCTGGCTGATCCGGTGGATCGGCACATCGAGCCGCGAGGACTCCTTGAGGACCGCGGCGAGCGCCTCGGGCCCCTCCACGGAGGGAACCTCGGTGCGCCAGCGACCACCTCCGGGGAAGGTGTGCGGCGAGGCGTCGGCGGGAGAGAGGGCGGGCGCGCCCAGGCCGAGCGCGGCGAGCGCGCTCTCACCGGGTCGACGGGCTGCCGTAGGGGAGGCGTCGGTCACGAGCTGTCCTTCACGTTCGATATTTCGGGCGGAGTTCGCGGCTAGGGGTGTGCGGGAGCCTGGTGTACGCCGGTACGGGGCCGTCAGGAGCCCCCGTACCGGCGTACGGCTCGGGTGGTCACGGCTTCAGCAGAACCTTGCCGACCTTGGGATCACCGGACCCCACCAGCTCGATGGCCTCCGGGAACGCGGCGAGCGGCAGCTCGTGCGTCACCAGCGGCAACGGATTCAGCAGACCGGCGCCGAACACCCGCACCGTGTGCGCCCAGGCCTCCGGCGGCGCCCCGAACACGGTGTGCACCTCCAGCTGCCGTACGACGAGATCGGTCGGATCGAGCCCCTCGGCACCCGGTGCCGGGATCCCCGTGAGGACCAGGCGTCCGCCGCGCCGCAGCAGGGAGGCGGCGGTGCGCGCGGCGGACACGGACCCGGCGGTCTCGACGACCACGTCGAAGTCGTCCGGGAGTTCCTGGTCCCTGGTACGGAAGTCGGTGGCGCCGAAGTCCTTCGACAGCGCCGCCCGGTCCGGGCGGGTGCCGACCACGAGCAGCTCGGCCGGCGAACCCGCCCTCAGGAACTGCACGGCGAACATCCCGAGCGTCCCGGTGCCCACCACGGCCACGCGCTCACCGGGCCGGGCGTTCGCCTTGAGCGCGGCGGCCGCGATGCAGGCGGCCGGTTCGAGCAGGGCGGCGGCGGTCAGATCGGCGTCGTCGGGCAGGACGTGGAGCAGCCGCGCCGGCAGCGTCAGCGTGCTCGCCATCGCGCCGGGCTGGGTGAACCCGGTCTCCTCGTACCCGGCCGTGCACAACGTTGTCTCGCCCGCGTGGCAACGGTCGCAGACCTGGCAGTTGCGGAAGCCCTCACCGACGACCTTGCGGCCGACCAGCGTCGCCGGAACACCGGCGCCGACCTTCTCGACGGTCCCGGACCACTCGTGACCCGGGGTCAGGGGGTAGCGGACGTAACCCTCGGGCCGGTTGCCCTGGTAGACCTCGCGGTCGCTGCCGCAGATGCCGACCGCGTGCACCCGTACGAGCGCCTCGCCCGCCGACGGCCGGACCGGCTCGTGCGGGGTCAGCCGGTGCTCGCCCGGACCCTCGATGACGACCGCGGTGCTCACTTCGCCCCCTTGGGCTTGCGCTGCTCCCAGCCGTCGGCCCACAGGTCGAACCGCGCCTGCTGCTGCGGGAACTCGGCCGCCGCGTCGACGTCCAGCTCGACGCCCAGACCGGGCTCGTGGGACAGCTCGAAGTAGCCGTCGACGACCTGCGGGGCGCCCTTCACGACCTTCTTGATCTCCGCGTCCGCGAAGTCGTTGAAGTGCTCCAGGATCTTGAAGTTCGGTGAGGTGAAGCCGACCTGGAGCGAGGCGGCGGTCAGCACCGGGCCGCCGACGTTGTGCGGCGCGACCAGGACGTAGTGCGCCTCGGCGGTGGCCGCGAGCTTCCGGGTCTCCCAGATGCCGCCGATGTGGCCGACGTCGGGCTGGATGATGTCCACGGCCTGGCTCTCGAAGAGCTCACGGAACTCGATGCGGTCGTGGATCCGTTCACCGGTGGCGAGCGGGATGTCGACCTTGGCGGCCACCTTCTCCAGCGCCTTGAGGTTCTCCGGCGGCACCGGCTCCTCCAGCCACGCGGGCTTGAAGGGCGCGAGCTCGTGGGCCAGCCGGACGGCGGTGGACGGCGAGAAGCGGCCGTGCATCTCCAGCATCAGCTCGGTCTCGGGCCCGATCGCGTCGCGCACCGCCTCGATGAGCGACACCGAGTACAGCGTCGCCGCGTGGTCGAGCTCGAAGTGGCCGGTGCCGAAGGGGTCGATCTTGAGAGCCCGGTAGCCCCGCGCGACGACCTCCTGCGCGGCCTTGTGATAGGCCTCCGGGGTCCGTTCGGTGGTGTACCAGCCGTTGGCGTACGCCTTGACCTTGTCGGTGACCTTGCCGCCGAGGAGCTGCCAGACCGGCACCCCGAGCGCCTTGCCCTTGATGTCCCAGCACGCCATCTCGATGACCGCGATGCCGGACATCACGATCTCGCCGGCCCGCCCGTAGTCGCCGTACTTCATCCGGCGGACCAGGTCCTCGACGGCGAACGGGTCGGAACCGAGAATATGGTTGGCCTGCGCCTCGTGCAGATAGCCGATCAGCGCGTCGGTGTGGCCCAGCATGCGGGTCTCGCCGACTCCGGTGATGCCCTCGTCGGTGTGCACCTGGACGTAGGTCAGGTTCCGCCAGGGTGTCCCGACCACGTGTGTGGTGATTCCCGTGATGCGCACGGCAGATGCCCCCTGCTGCTCTAGCTCTGTTCGAAATTTCGTCACACGTTCGAAATGCTGGCGTGACAGTAAGGACGCGGCCCGGGGAGTGTCAATGGGTCGCGCGCATAACGGTTTGGACGCGATGGGCGCAGGATGGCGGGGAATGTTCGGGGGTGTCCGGGTCCGACGGACCGGAATGCTTGATTCCGCACAGAACTTTCACAACTGCCCCTAGGAACGTTACCGGCGGTGACCCTAGTCTTCCCGCGTCATGGACTACTGCCACGTGTGCCGAAGGCACCTCAACGGCGCCCTCGCCTGTCCCGGGTGCGGCACCCCGGTCGACGAACTCGGCGCGGACGCTGAGGAGGCCGACGCGCGCCCGGAATCGGGCGGCGACGCCGACGCGTACCACGGTGGGGACGGCGACGCCCAGGGGCGCTCCGGGCGCGCTGCGCGACGGCGCGGGGACCGTGGCCGGGACGCCGGAAGCGATGCCGGGAGAGGTGCCGGGAGTCCGAGCGGCCCGAAGGCCCCGGTCGGCACCAGTCGGCGTGACCGCAAGGCCGCCGCACACCGCCGTCGGCGGCGCCGCACCCTGTTCGTCGCGGTGGGCTTCGTTCTCGCGGCCGGCGGTCTGAGCCTCGCCGAACTCGGCGTCGACGCACCCGGGCTGGGCCCGAGTCCCGCGGCGGCCGGCGGGGAGTCGCCGGACGGCTCGGCCTCCTCGGCGGCGTCCTCGCATCCGAAGAGTTCCCCGTCGGACTCCGCCTCGGCCACCCGTTCACCCGGCTCCTCGTCGTCGCCCTCCGGATCCGCCTCCGCGTCCCCCTCCGCGACTCCCACGGCGACGAGCGAGAAGAGCGCCGCGGGTGGGTCGGCGAGCGCCGGCGCGCTCCCGGGCCGGTCCACCTCGGCCCCGGCGAGGGGCTCTTCGTCCCCCCGGACATCGGCCCCCGCCACCGCGGCACCCACGACGTCGGCGCCCACGCCGGCCCCCTCGTCCTCGGACGCGTGCAACCGCTTCTTGTGGTGGTGCACGTAACGCCTGCCGGCGCCCAACCGGGCCCGCTACGGCCCCGACACGCCGCTGACGGGTCATCGTGCCGGTCGCGCGATGACCCCGACACGCCGACGACAGGGCCCGCGCCGGTCGGGGCGACGGTCCCTTTCCGGGGCATCCACGGCGATTCCGCCCGGCGGAGTCGGCGGATCGCGACAGAACCCGATGGAACCTGACACAACGTGACAGGCTCGGGCGGAACGCCACAGACCCTGGCAGAACCCGACAGAAACCGACAGCTCCCAGTCGCTCCCGGTCGGTTCCGGGGAGGCCGCCGCCCGCGCCGTGAGGCGTTCGGCCCCACCGCACCCCACCGCACCCCACCGCACCGGCATCGGGACCGGGACCGGGACTGGCGTGTCAGTCGCTGTCGGCGTCCTCGCCCAGCATGCGGCGCAGCAGGTCGCGCAGGGCCAGCCGTTCCTGATCCGAGAGTTCCGCCAGGGGCTCGCGGGCGAAGTTCAGTGAGTCGCGCAACCCCCCGGCGATCTTGCACCCCTCGGCCGTAGCCGCGGCCAGTTTCACCCGGCGGTCCGCCGGGTCGGGGCGCCGCTCCACCAGTCCCCGCGTCTCCAGCCGGTCCACGATCCCCGTGACGTTCGACGGCTCGCACTTCAGCTTCTGCGCCAGGCGCCGCATCGGCAGCGGCTCCAGCGAGAGCAGGCTCAGCAGTCGCGCCTGTGCGCCGGTGAGGGCGTGCTCGGCGGCGGCGTCCTCGTACTCCTCGTGGTAGCGGGCCACCACCGTGCCGATCAGCTCGACGACCTCCATGGTCAAGGGGTCGATCCGTGGTCTCTTGTGGGTGGCCATGCCTCCGAGCGTACCGCGTTACTTGACATCATGAAATATTCAGGCGCATGGTTGTTTCAGGTACTGAAGTATTAGAGCCGCTCGCCGGTCACCGTGAAAGGCGCACCCTCATGTCCGAGATCCCCCAGCTTCCCTCCGTCGGCCGCGAATGGCACCTGGTCAGCCGTCCGGTCGGCTGGCCCGAGCCCGCGGACTTCGCCCTCGTCGAGGCCGAGGTCCGGCAGCCGGGTCCCGGCGAGGTCCTGGTGCGCAACGCCTACGTGTCCGTCGACCCGTACATGCGGGGCCGCATGAGCGCCGCCAAGTCCTACGTCGCTCCCTTCGAGCTCGGCAAGACCATGCAGGGCGGCGCGGTCGGCGAGGTCATCGCCTCGAACGCCGAGGGCATCGAGGTCGGCGACCATGTGCTGCACTTCCTCGGCTGGCGCGAGTACGCGATCGTGGACGCCAAGCAGGCCGTCAAGGTGGACCCGGAGGCCGCGCCGCTGTCGACGTACCTCGGCGTCCTCGGCATGACCGGCCTCACCGCGTACGCCGGGCTCCTGCGCACCGCCTCCTTCAAGGAGGGCGACTCCGTCTTCGTGTCCGGCGCCGCCGGTGCCGTCGGCAGCCAGGTGGGCCAGATCGCCAGGCTCAAGGGCGCCTCGCGCGTCATCGGCTCCGCCGGGTCCGACGAGAAGGTCAAGCTGCTCGTCGAGGAGTACGGCTTCGACGCCGCCTTCAACTACAAGAACGGCCCGGTCTCCCAGCAGTTGCGCGAGGCCGCCCCCGACGGTGTCGACGTCTACTTCGACAACGTGGGCGGTGACCACCTGGAGGCCGCCATCGGCTCGCTGAACCGGGACGGCCGCATCGCGATCTGCGGGATGATCTCCGTCTACAACAGCACCGAGCCTGTCCCCGGCCCCAGGAACCTGGCCCGGCTGATCCAGACCCGCGGCCGCATGCAGGGCTTCCTCGTCGGCGACAACTACGACCTCCAGCAGGAGTTCGTCCAGGAGGTCGGCGCCTGGGTCCGCTCCGGTGAGCTGAAGTACGCCGAGACGGTCGTCGAGGGCATCGAGAACAACGTGGAGGCCTTCTTCGGCGTCCTGCGCGGCGACAACGTCGGAAAGATGATCGTCAAGCTCTGACCGTCGGCCCCACCGACGGGACCCCTGTCCGACGGCGCTCGTCGCACACGGCGCTCGTCGCACACGGCGCTTGTCGCACACGACGATGGCCGCCGCCACGACGATGGCCGCTACGACGGGGGCCGCCACGACGACGACCGCGACGGCCCCGGGTCGACTCGAGCCGACCCGGGGCCGCGCCGGGCCGCCCCGGTTCGGCCCCGGGTCGGTCCGGACCGGTCCGGGCGGTACGGCGAGGTGTGTCTTTTCGACTCTGGCGCAACAAGGGCGCCCTCCCGCCACAAAGGCCCTCGCGTCCGCCCCGACGGCCGTCATGGACGCCCCGGACGGCGCATCACCGGGGGGCCGGAGCGGGCATGCTGACTGCGGCACCCGGCCCGATCCGCCGGACAGGTCCCGGCGGCGACGCGTGCGGCGAGGAGAGCCCATGTCCCCGATTCCGTCGCTCCCCAGCAGGGAGGACGTGCTGCGCCTGGTGCGCGGCACGACCGACATCACCGGCCAACTCCTCGACACGGCGGGGAACATCACCAGGATCGCCGTCAACACCCTCGACCCCCGGGACGGCTCCGGGACGGAGGCGCTGCGCGTCCTGCGCGAGACGACGGCCGAACTGGCCGAGGCCAGCGCCTCGCCGCAGGCGCAGGAGGCGTTCTACAAGATCGTCGACACCCTGACTCGGCTCGGCACCAGCGGGGCGCCGCTCGCCGTGCACCCCGTGAGCGAACCCGCCCAGGCGCTGCTCGCCGCGATCGGCGACAGCCTGCTGCCCGTGCTCGACGCGGTGGAACCCGCCGTTCAGGAGGCCGTCGTCGTGCTCGGCGAGCTGATCGAGGCCACCTCACCGCTGCTGCCGGCGGCGGCCGGCGTCGCGGCCGGGGCCCTGCTCGCGCTCACTCCGGTGATCCGGGCCTCGGCGGAGGTACTGCGCGACTCCTCGCCCGAACTGCGCCGCGTCGTTGACGCGTTGACGGCCGCGCTGGCTCCGCTGCTGCCCCTCCAGGTGGCCCTGGCCGAGCGGGTGGCCGCCGCGGGAGCCGGAGCCGTCCGCGCCGGACTTCCGGCGCTCGCCGATCTCACGGAGACCGCGGCCGCCGCGGTGACCGCGGCGCGCCCGCTGCTCGTCGCGGGCGAGGAGCTCCTCGTCGCCGGCCTCGAACAGCTCCAGCCCGTGATGATGGGTTCAGCCCACCGGGCCGGCCGGGTCGCCCGCGCCGCCGCGGTCCGCGTCTCGGCCGCGATCGCGCCCGCGGCGGACCGGGGGGTGGTGGTCGCCGTCACCGTCGCGTAGGGCCGCCCCCTGCAAGGGGTCACCCCCGCCCCGTGTCGAAGCCGTCACCACCACGCACTGGGGTCCGCCGCGACACCCCGATAAAGTTGCCCCATGCGCGATCTTGGGGTGGGCTTCGGCTATTTGCTGCGCGGCCAGCGGTGGGTGGCCCGGCACGGGAAGAGTTACGGATTCGGGTTGCTGCCGGGTCTCATCACGCTCGTGCTCTACGCGGCGGCGCTGGTCGCCCTCGGTGTGTACGGGGAGGGCTTCGTCACCTGGGCGACGCCGTTCGCGGACGACTGGACCAGCCCCTGGTCAGGCCTTTTCCGCGGTTTCCTCACCGCCGTGCTCTTCGCTCTCGCCCTCCTCCTCGCCGTCCTCACCTTCACCGCGGTCACCCTGCTCATGGGCCAGCCCTTCTACGAGAACCTCTCGGAGAAGGTCGACCGGGACGTCTCCCCGGACGGCACGGCCCCGGAGTCGGGGCTGCCGCTCTGGCGCGAACTGTGGATCTCCGCGCGCGACAGCCTCCGTATCCTCGTGCGGGCACTCGTCTGGGCCGTCCTCCTCTTCGCGCTCGGCTTCGTTCCGTTCATCGGACAGACCGTCGTCCCGGTGCTCGGCTTCTTCGTCACCGGCTTCTTCCTCACCGAGGAACTCGTCGCCGTCGCCCTGCAACGCCGGCGCGTCGACCTCCGGGCGCGCCTCGCCCTGCTCCGTTCCCGCAAGACACTGGTCTGGGGCTTCGGCACCCCACTGGGCCTCGCCTTCCTCGTTCCGTTCGTCGCGGTGTTCCTCATGCCGGGCGCCGTCGCGGGTGCCACCCTGATGGCCCGGGACCTGCTCGGCGAGGAGATCGAGGAGAGCGGGGAGGGCGATGCCGACGAGGACTCGGACAGGGCTTCCGACGAGGCTTCCGAGGAGCAGGGCGCCACGTCGTGACCGAGACGCCCGCCGTCGCCGTCATCACGGTACGGGCGGGGCGGTCGCGTCCACGGCCACTGTCAGGATCGCCCGCACCTGCGCGATGATGTCGAGACGGTTGCGCACGAACTCCGGGTCCGTCACCGTCCCGGTCGCCGGGTCCGTGTTGTCCGGGCCGAACTGCAGGACGGGCGTGTGGACATGGCCGCCGGGCAGCCTCGCGCCCAGGCCGAGGCGGTCCCGCAGCAGCGTCGCCCGGTAGGCGATCTCGTTCGACAGATAGTCCCCGCCGCCGCCCGCGCGGGCCTGTGATCCCGGGGTAGGCCCGTCGGCGCGTACGACAGGGTCGGCCCCTCCCGCCGGGATCTCGGTCACCGAGGTGTGGTCGTAGACCGGGAAGCGGCCCGTGTGGGCGGCGACGATCTCCGCGTACGGGAGGGTCGTCGTCGTCCACTGGGGCTGCGAGGCCGGGTCGGTGACCGGGACGGTCCCCGTCACCGAGACGTTGTCGTTGTCCGGAAAGCCGCCCCGCCAGGCCCCGTTGGTCCGTTCCACGTCGAACCGGCCGACGCGGCCCTGGCTGACCGTCGTGAACAGGTCCACCTGCGGGAGGTACGGCCGCAGGGTCCGCTCCACCGTCCCTTCCGGGGAGCCGGACGCCGGGGAGGTGCCGCCGGTGAAGTCCTGCCAGCGGACCGGGAACACGACGGTCTCCACGCGTGCCGGACCGTCCGCCGTTCTGATCGTCGTGCCGTCGAGAGCGAGCGCGGTCGCCCCGGACGGATTGGAGATCCGGATGTCACGGTCGAGCGTGAACGGGTCGAACCCGGTGACCAGGATGCGCTTCACCCCGCGGTGGGGTCCCGTGCGCGGCGGGTAGCGCACGGAGTCATGACCGCGCGAGCTCCGCTCCAAGTCGTCGAGCAGGCGGACGCGTTGGGCCCCGGTCAGCCCGAACCCGGGGTTCCACTCCCGCACTTCGCGCGTCATGCCGAGCCGAGCCCAGTACAACGGCCGGTCGTCGTCCCGGCTCAGGTCGCCGCCCGCCGGGCCCCGGCCCTGCGCGCGGTCGACCGCCCGCCGCCACAGCCGCGCGCCCTCCCGGGCCACGATCCGCTCGGCCCGCGCGTACGAAGCGGCCCGGCCCAGCGCCCGGACCAACTCCGGTGCCACGGTGTCGAATCCGGAACGTCGCAGGATCTCCTGGGGCGCGGCCCCGTCGAGCCGCCGCTCCTCGACCGTGGGGGTTCCGGCCGCGGAGGTCCCGGCCGTCGTCGCCGTCGCGGCGGGCGTCACGGTGAGTCCCGCCAGCAGCGCCAGGCCGAGGATGCCGATCCGAACACGTAACTGGGTCAAGGGAGTTCGGGCCTTCCGTCAGGTGGGGGTGCTGTCGGACGGCGGCAGTATCCCGTGACGCGGGGGGTGTCCACCATGGCGCGGGGCGGAAGTGGCCGAAGGGCATGGGCCGTTGTCCGGGACGGACGGCCATCGGTGGTGCGGTGGGCCCCGGCGGACGCCCTCACCCAGTGGCCTCGTGGGACGGTCGGTCATCGCCCCGTGGCCTCGCAGGACAGTCCGCCCCCACCCAGTGGCCCCGCAGGGCGGTCAGTCCTCGCCCAGCAGCATGAGGAAGTCCCGGAACGCGGCCGGCATGTCCACCGACTCCGGGTCCAGCAGCCACTGGTACTGCAGCCCGTCCATCACGGCGACGAGCAGCGGAGCGGCGCGCTCCGGCGTGAGACCGCTCGGCAGCCGCTCGCCGTACTCGGCGCGCAGAACCGAGGCCATGTTCGCGCGCACCGCGGTGTAGCGCCGGGTGAAGAACTCGCGTGCCGGGTGCCCCTCCGTGACGCTCTCGCCGAGCAGTGCCGAGAAGGTCTGGATGATCCCGGGCCGCATGGCGTTGTACTCGACCAGCGAGACGAGCAGGTCGGCCCGCCAAGTGGTGTCGGGCAGGGCGTCCCACTGGTCCCGCTCCTTGAGCACGGCGACCAGCAGGGCCTCCTTGGTGGGGAAGTGGTGCAACAGGCCCTGCTGGGTGAGGCCCACGCGCTCGGCGACCGCGGCGAGGCTCGCGCCCCGGTAACCGCGTTCGGCGATCACCTCCAGCGCGGCGCGCACGATCTCCGCGCGCCGCTCCTCACTCCTGGTCCTGGTCGCCATGGCGTCACCGTACGGCATCCGATCACCCCCATTGTAACGGCCACATCACGAAACCTACCGCTCTACAGGTGGCCGATGCAGGATGGGGGAGACCGACGGCTTTCAACGAGGAGGTGCCGCCATGGCGGAGACTGCGGTGGAGACGGCGAAGGACCGGAACGACACGGAGGCGGACGCGGCCCGCGAGGCCGTCGTCGAGGCGGCCCTCGGTCGGCTCGACCTGGACGCGAAGGCCCGGCTGCTGTCCGGCCGGAACATGTGGACGCTGCCCGCGCTCCCCGAGATCGGACTGAAGTCCCTCGTCATGTCCGACGGTCCGATCGGCGTCCGCGGCGTCCGCTGGACCGCCGACGACCCCTCCGTGGCGCTCCCCTCGCCCACCGCGCTCGCCGCCACCTGGGACCCGGACCTGGCCCGCCGGGCCGGCACGCTCCTCGCCCAGGAGGCCCGCCGCAAGGGCGTCCACGTCCTGCTCGCCCCCACCGTCAACCTGCACCGTTCACCGCTCGGCGGCCGCCACTTCGAGGCCTACAGCGAGGACCCCCTGCTGACGGGCGCGATCGGCAGCGGCTATGTACAGGGCGTGCAGTCCGGCGGCGTCGGCACCACCGTCAAGCACTTCGTGGCCAACGACGCCGAGACCGACCGCTTCACGGTGAACAACCTCGTCTCCGAACGCGCCCTGCGCGAGCTGTACTTGGCCCCCTTCGAGGCCATCGTCGAGAACGCCCACCCGTGGGGCATCATGACCGCCTACAACTCGGTGAACGGCACGACGATGAGCGAGCACCGCTACCTCGTGAACGAGGTCCTGCGCGGCGAATGGGGCTTCGACGGCTTCAACGTCTCCGACTGGAGGGCCGCCCGCTCCACCACGGCCGCGATCGAGGGCGGCCTCGACGTCGCCATGCCCGGCCCCGGGACCGTCTACGGCCCGCCGCTCGCCGCCGCCGTGCGCGCCGGCGAGGTCGCGGAGGCCACGGTCGACGCGGCCGTCCGCAATGTGCTGCGCCTCGCCGCCCGCGTCGGCATCCTGGAGGGCGCCGAAGCCGTCGTGAGCGAGCCGCCCGAGGCCGTGGACGGGGAGGCGCTCGCCCGCGAGATCGCCCGCCGCGGCTTCGTCCTCGTCCGCAACGAAGGCGCCCTGCCGCTCGCCGAGGGACACCGGGTGGCTCTCATCGGCGCCGCCGCCCGTGACGCCCGTGTCCTCGGCGGCGGCTCCGCCACCGTCTTTCCCGCCCGGATCGTCTCGCCCCTCGACGGCCTCACCGCCGCCCTCCCCGAGGGCAGCCTGACGTACGCCGTCGGCGCCGACCCGACCGTGGAACTCCCGGTCGCGGACAAGGGGTTCGAGCTGCGCGCGGTCTGCCGCGACGCCGCCGGCGAGATCATCGCCACCGCCTCCGCCCCGAACGGCCAGATCCAGTGGATGGGCGACGACCTGCCCGAAGGAGTCACTCACGACATCCTCCACACGGTCGAACTCACCGGCACCCTCACACCGCGCGACAGCGGCCCGCACACCTTCGGTATCAAGGGCATCGGCGCGTTCACCCTCACCGTCGACGGCACGACGTACTTCGACGACGTCCAGGGCACCGACAAGGACCGCCCCTTCGTGACGATCTTCGGCGCCCCGGTCCCGCGCGGCCAGGCCGAACTCACCCGGGGCGAACCGGTCGAGGTCTCCCTCACCCATGTCGTCGCGTTCCCCGACGGCATCCGGATGAAGGTGGTCGGCTTCTCGCTCGCCCACCAGGAGCCCGTACGCGACCCGGACGAACTGATCGCCGAGGCCGTCGAGGCGGCCCGCGCCGCCGACACCGCCGTCGTCGTGGTCGCCACCACCGACCGCGTCGAGTCCGAGGGCTTCGACCGGGCGGACCTCGGGCTCCCCGGCCACCAGGACGAACTGGTGCACGCCGTCGCCGCCGCCAACCCGAACACCGTCGTGGTCGTCAACTCCGGCTCCCCGGTGGAACTCCCGTGGCGCGACGAGGTCGCCGCCGTGCTCCTCAGCTGGTTCCCGGGCCAGGAGGGCGGCGCCGCCCTCGCCGACGTCCTCACCGGCGCCCACGAGCCGGGCGGTCGCCTCCCCACCACCTGGGGCTCCCTCGCCGACGCCCCGGTCACCCAGGTACGCCCGGCCGACGGCGAACTCCCGTACACCGAGGACGTCTTCATCGGCTACCGCGCCTGGGAGAAGGAGGGGAGGACCCCCTCGTACGCCTTCGGCCACGGCCTCGGCTACACCGACTGGACGTACGAGTCCATCGAGGTCGAGGGCACGACCGTCACCGTCCGCGTCCGCAACTCCGGTGAGCGCGTAGGGCGGGAGGTCGTCCAGGTCTACCTCGCCCCGGCGGAACCCGGCACCGAGCGGCCCGTCCGGGTGCTCGCCGGTTTCGCGGGAGTCGAGGCCGCACCCGGTCAGAGCGTCGAGGCCGTCGTGGAACTCCCGCGCCGCGCTTTCGAGATCTGGGACACCATCGCGGGCAGCTGGGCGTTTGTGAAGGGTTCGTACGAGATTCAGGCAGGCCGTTCCCTCGAGGACCGCCGTCTGAGCACGATGATCGAGGCGTAACCAGCGCGCGCCGCTTCGGCGAGCCCCGGTCCGGAACCTGACCTCCGGACCGGGACTCGCGGTCTCTCTAGGACCGTACGGAGAACCCGTACACCGTCTCCGACCTGTACACGTCGCCCGGCCGCAGCTCCGTGCTCGGGAAGTCGGGCCGGTTCGGGGAGTCGGGGAAGTGCTGGGTCTCCAGCGCGATGCCGTCGTTGGGGGCGAAGGGGTCGCTCAGATGGTCGGCGGTGTAGAACTGGAGACCTGGTTCGGTGGTCGCGACCGTCAGTACCCGCCCGGACGCCGGATCGTGCAGCTCGGCGACCTCCACGGGAGCGCCGGTGAGTCCCTTGTCGAGCACGTAGTTGTGGTCGTAGCCCGCGCCGGTCTTGCGGGACTCCCGGAAGTCGAAGCGCGTGCCCTCGACCGGGTCGAGTTCCCCGGTCGGGATGAGGTCCGCGTCCACCCGCGTCAACCGCGAGGCGTCGAGGCGGAGTTCGTGCCCCAGCGCGCTGCCGGAGCCGCTCAGGTTCCAGTACGTGTGGTTCGTCAGGTTCAGTACGGTCGGCGCGTCGGCGACCGCCTCGTAGGCGATCCGCAGCGCGCCCCGCTCGTCCAGCGTGTACGTCGCCGAGACCTCCAGGCGACCGGGGAAGCCCTCCTCGCCGTCCGGGCTGACCCGGAAGAGCCGCACCCCGTGTTCCAGCGGCTCCGCGTCCCACACGCGCTTGTCGAAGCCGCCGTCGCCGCCGTGCAGCGAGTTGGGCCCGTTGTTCGGGTCCAGGTGGTACGTCACTCCGTCCAGCGAGAAGCGGGCGCCCCCGATCCGGTTCGCGTACCGCCCGACCAGCGCGCCGAGGTACGGCTCCGGATGGGCCGTGTAACCCGCCAGGTCGGGGAAGCCCAGTGTCACGTCAACGGCTCGCCCGTCCCGGTCCGGCACCTCGGCCGACTGCACGATCCCGCCGTACGTGAGCACACGCACCCGGACCCCGGCGCGCTCCAGCGTCCAGCGATGGACCGGGGTGCCGTCGGAAAGTGTGCCGAAAAGTTCGCTCATGAGGGAAACCCTAGGTCACCGGTTTGCGCGAGGTGACGGTCCGGTAGGCGATCTCCGCGAGTCGTGCCTGTCCGTCCCTGCTCGGATGGAACCAGTCCCAGTGGCTCAACTGGTCCGTACCGAAGCGGTAGTCGAAGACCGCGTCCCCGTCGAAGCGGCAGCGCCGGTCCTTGGCGCACACCTCACGCAGCACCTGGTTGTACGCCTTCACCCGGTCCTGCACCTGCCCGCGCCGCAGGGTCGCCGCCGAGCCCAGCGAGTCCGCGTCGCCGAGCATCGAGGGGCAGATGCCCAGTTTCCAGACCTGCTTGCCCAGCGGATTGCCGCGCCCCTGGGACCACAGGCGCTTGAGATCCGGCACGCTCGACACATACACCTGGGTCTTGGGCAGAGCGCCGCGCAAGGTGTCCATCGCGTCCTGGAACCCGGCCCGGAAGTCGGCGACGGACGTCATCGCCGAGGCGGAGGAGCGGCAGGCGTCGTTGGCGCCCGCCATCACCGTGACCAGCTCCGGCCTGCGGGTCGCCGCCTGCGCCATCTGGCCGGAGAGGTCGGCCATCCGCGCGCCGGTGACCGCGTAGTTCCAGCTGCGCTCGGCCGCCCCGGTGGCGCCGAGCAGCCGTACGGCAAGACTGTCGACCCGCGGATCGCTGCCGGTCGCCCACGACACCTCGGGGCAGTCGGACAGCACACTGCACGCGTCGAACCCGCGCGTGATGGAGTCGCCGACCGCCGCCATGGAGTCCGGGCTGCGGTCCCAGACCGGCGTGGGCCTCGGGGACGGCCGGGTCCCGCTGGGCGCGGAGGAGTTGCCACCGGTGGCGTCGCACGCGGCGACGCCCAGGAGAGCCGCCGCCGCGGCGACGGCGAGGACGGCCCGTGAACGGTGGCTGCGATTCCGCATCCCCTGGTCTCCTCGTTCGTTGTACAGGGTTGGTCGGCACCCGTCCTGCGCGGTCGGTCGCACCACGTCGTACACGGTCGGTCGCACCGCGTTCCCATGGGGCGGCCGCCTCCACCCGGGAGACGACCCCGGACCCCCGGCAAGGGAGTCCGGACGCGTCCCGCCGGGTGAAACCTCGGCGGTTCACGGCGCTTGGACCGACGGTACGTCACACTCCTTGCGCCGCCGCAGGGTAGCCTCGCCACGTGGCCGCCCTGCCACTGCCGTTCCGCTAAGTTACAAGATGTCTCGCTCTGTCCGGAGGCCCCAGTGACGACACGTGGAGTTCTCTACGTGCACTCCGCGCCCCGCGCGTTGTGCCCGCACGTCGAGTGGGCGGTCGCGGGGGTGCTCGGCACACGCGTCAACCTCGACTGGATCCGGCAGCCCGCCGCGCCCGGCACCTGGAGATCCGAGTTCTCCTGGAAGGGCGAGGTCGGCACCGCCTCCAAGCTCGCCTCCGCGCTGCGCGGCTGGCACCTGCTGCGCTTCGAGGTCACCGCCGAACCGTGCCCCACCGCCGAGGGCGAGCGCTACAGCTGCACCCCCGAGCTCGGCATCTTCCACGCGGTCACCGGCATCCACGGCGACATCCTCATCCCCGAGGACCGGCTGCGCGCCGCGCTGCTGCGCTCCCAGCGCGGCGAGAGCGACCTGGAGGCCGACCTCGCCAAGCTCCTCGGCAAGCCCTGGGACGACGAGCTGGAGCCCTTCCGCTACGCGGGCGAGGGCGCCCCGGTCCGCTGGCTGCACCAGGTGGTGTGACGCTCCGTCAGGGGAGCGGGACCGCAACCGAAGAACGAAAGACGTGTGGCCCGTACCCCTTGAACCAGGGGTACGGGCCACACGTCATTCGGAACAGGGAACCCGGCGTCAGACGCTGCGGAACGCCAGCACCACGTTGTGCCCACCGAAGCCGAACGAGTCGTTCAGCGCGGCGATACGGCCCTCGACGGGCAGCTTGCGCGCCTCGCCGCGGACGATGTCGGCGGCGGCCTCGGCCTCGGGGTCGAGGTTCTCCACGTTGATGGTCGGCGGCGCGAGCCGGTGGTACAGGGCGAGCACGGTCGCGACCGACTCGACGCCACCGGCGCCACCGAGGAGGTGACCGGTCATCGACTTGGTCGCGGAGACCGCGAAGTGGTCGGCCTCGTCGCCGAACACCTTGCGCAGCGCCTTCAGCTCGGCCACGTCACCGGCAGGCGTCGAGGTGGCGTGCGCGTTCACGTGCACGATCTCGGCCGGGTCCAGGTCGGTGTTGTCGAGCAGGTTCTGCAGGGCGTGCGAGATGCCGCGGCCCTCGGGCTCCGGCTGCACGATGTCGTGCGCGTCGGCAGAGATGCCCTGGCCGACCGCCTCGGCGTACACCCGGGCGCCGCGCTTGGCGGCGTGCTCGGCGGACTCCAGGACGAGGACGCCGGCGCCCTCGCCGAGGACGAAGCCGTCACGGGCGACGTCGTAGGGGCGCGAGGCGCCCTGCGGGTCGTCGTTGTTCTTGGACATCGCCATCATGTTGCCGAACGCGGCGATGGGAAGCGGGTGGATGGCCGCCTCGGTGCCACCGGCGACGACGACGTCGGCGCGGCCCGTGCGGATCATCTCGATGGCGTAGCCGATGGCCTCGGCGCCGGAGGCGCAGGCGGAGACCGGGGTGTGCACACCGGCGCGGGCGCCCACGGCGAGCCCCACGTTGGCGGACGGACCGTTCGGCATCAGCATCGGAACGGTGTGCGGGGAGACACGGCGTACGCCCTTCTCCTTCAGCACGTCGTACTGGTCGAGCAGGGTCGTTACGCCACCGATGCCGGAGGCGATGACAGTGCCCAGCCGGTCGGGGTCGATGCTCGGGTCCTCGCCCGCCTTGTCGGTGAAACCGGCGTTCGCCCAGGCCTCCTTGGCCGCGATCAGCGCGAACTGCGCCGAGCGGTCCAGGCGGCGGGCCTGCGGGCGGGGAATGACCTCGCCCGGCTCCACGGCGATCTGCGCCGCGATACGGACAGCCTGGTCGGCGGCCCACTCCTGCTCGAGGGGGCGGACGCCGGAACGTCCGGCGATCAGGCCCTCCCAGGTAGAGGCTGCGTCGCCACCCAGCGGTGTGGTTGCGCCGATACCGGTGACGACCACGGTGCGATTGGTCGGGCTCACGGGAATTCTTTCTCCAACGGATACGAGGATTCAGCGGCGCCACCGCCGGGTGGCGGGGCATCAGCCAGGGTGAACCGGGGCACACGGCCCCGGTGAACCCGGACGGTCGGCCCAGGTGACCGGAAGATCAGGCCTGGTTCTTGAGGATGTAGTTCGTCGCGTCGCCGACGGTCTTGAGGTTCTTGACGTCGTCGTCCGGGATCTTGACGTCGAAGCGCTCTTCGGCGGCGACGACGACCTCGACCATGGACAGCGAGTCGACGTCCAGGTCGTCGGTGAAGGACTTGTCCAGCTGGACGTCCTCGGTGGGGATCCCGGCGATCTCGTTGACGATCTCGGCGAGACCTTCGACGATCTCTTCCTGAGTGGCGGCCATGTCAGGCGCTCCTTCGGTGTGTTTCCAGAGGGGTGGCGGTATTCCGTACGGACCGGATGATCCGGTACGGAGTGCCTAGGGGAGGGTAACGACCGTCGCGGCGTACACGAGACCCGCCCCGAAGCCGATCACGAGCGCGGTGTCGCCGCTCTTCGCCGCACCGGTCGCCAGGAGCCGCTCCATTGCGAGCGGAATCGAGGCGGCCGAGGTGTTGCCGGTGGTGCGCACGTCACGCGCGACCGTGACGTGTCCCGGCAGTTTCAGCGTCTTCACCATCGAGTCGATGATCCGCTCGTTGGCCTGGTGGGGAATGAAGACATCCAGGTCGTCCGAGGAGATCCCGGCCGCGTCCAGCGCTTGCTGAGCGACCTTCGCCATCTCGAACACGGCCCAGCGGAAGACCGCCTGGCCCTCCTGCGTGATGGCAGGGAACTTGATCTCGCCCTTGGAGTCGAGCGGGAGCTCCGAGACGTCGCCGACCCTGAAGCGGTCCCACGGCACGGTCTGCTTGATCGTGCCGGCCTTGTCGCCCTCGCTGCCCCAGACGGTGGGGCCGATGTGCGGCTCCTCGGAGGGACCCACGACGATCGCGCCCGCGCCGTCGCCGAACAGGAAGGCCGTCGCGCGGTCCTCCAGGTCGGTGAGGTCGGACAGCCGCTCCACGCCGATGACGAGGACGTACTCCGCCGAACCCTCGACGATCATGCCCTTGGCGAGGGTCAGGCCGTAGCCGAAGCCCGCGCAGCCGGCCGAGATGTCGAAGGCCGCGGCCTTGTTCGTGCCGAGCTTGTCGGCGATCTCGGTGGCGATGGCCGGGGTCTGGCTGAAGTGCGACACGGTGGCGACGACCACGGCGCCGATCTGTTCGGCGTTGATCCCGGCGTCGGCGATGGCCTTGCCCGACGCCTCGATCGACATCGCGGCGACGGTCTCCTCGTCGGAGGCCCAGTGCCGGGTCTCGATGCCCGAGCGCGAGCGGATCCATTCGTCGGACGAGTCGATCGTCTCCAGGATCACCTCGTTGGGCACCACCCGGACGGGACGGTAGCCGCCGACGCCGAGGATGCGCGCGAAAGGAGCGCCCTTGGGTGCCTTGATCTTCGACATGCTCTCGGGCTCCTTAGGCCGCGCTGTGCTCGGCGATGAGCTCGCGAGCCGCGTCGAGGTCGTCTGGTGTCTTCAGGGCCAGCGTCGTGACACCGGGCAGGGCGCGCTTGGCGAGACCGGTCAGCGTGCCGCCGGGGCACACCTCGATCAGCGCGGTCGCGCCGAGCTTCTGGAAGGTCTCCATGCACAGGTCCCAGCGGACCGGGTTGGCGACCTGGCCGACCAGGCGCGAGACGACCTCGGCACCGGAGGCGACGGCCTGGCCGTCCCGGTTCGAGACGTAGGTGACCCGCGGGTCCGCCGGACTCAGTTCCTCGGCGGCCTTGGCCAGCGCCTCGACCGCGGGGGCCATGTGGACGGTGTGGAACGCGCCCGCCACCTTCAGGGCCACGACCCGCCGGACGCCCTCGGGCTTGTCCGCCTCCAGGGCGGCCAGCTGCTCCAGCGTGCCGGCGGCGACGATCTGGCCCGCGCCGTTCACGTTCGCCGGGGTCAGCCCCAGCTTCTCCAGGTGCGCGACCGTCGTCTCGGGGTCTCCGCCGAGCAGCGCCGACATACCGGTCCGCGTGACGGCGGCGGCGTCGGCCATCGCCAGGCCGCGCTTGCGTACGAGGGACAGCGCGGTGGTGTCGTCGAGCACTCCCGCGAACGCGGCGGCGGTGATCTCGCCGACGCTGTGTCCGGCGACGGCACCGGGGGTCACGTCCCCGAGTGCCGCGGCGGACAGGAGGCCGGCGGCGACCAGGAGCGGCTGGGCGACAGCCGTGTCACGGATCGCGTCCGCGTCGGCCTGCGTGCCGTAGTGGGCAAGGTCGAGCCCGATGGCGTCCGACCACGCGGCGAGGCGTTCGGCGGCGCCGGGGAGGTCGAGCCAAGGAGTCAGGAAGCCGGGCGTCTGAGCGCCCTGGCCGGGAGCGACGAGTACGAGCACTCTCACACTCTCTCTTGTGGACGGCCACGGCCGCCCGTGGGGACAGGGACGAAGAACACGAGAGGGAATTGTAGGTCCCCGACAAAAGGCTAGGTCTGGGGATCTCCATCGGCCAGACGCCCCAGGATCAGCGCGATCCGCAGCGTGAACGCGGATCGTACATCCGAGGGCGACCAGCCGGTGACGTCAGTCACACGTCGGAGCCGGTAGCGCACGGTGTTGGGATGGACGAACAGCATCCGGGCGGCGCCTTCGAGGCTGCTCGCCTGCTCCAGATACACACTGAGCGTCTCCAGGAGCGCGGAGCCCGCTTCCTCCAGCGGTCTGTAGATCTCCTCCACCAACTGCTCGCGGGCGGACGGGTCCGAGGCGATGGCGCGCTCGGGCAGCAGATCGTCCGCCAGCACCGGGCGCGGGGCGTCCTGCCAGGCAAAACACGCCTTCAGCCCGGCCGCCGCAGCCTGCGCGGAGCGGGTCGCGGCGAGCAGATCGGGCACGATCGGCCCGGCGACGACGGATCCGGCGGCGAACGGACCGATCAGTGACTTGGCGACGGCGAGCGGGTTGTCGCTGCCGCCCGCGATGACGACCAGCCGGTCCCCGAGCACCCCCGTCAGCACCTGCAGCTTGGCGTGCCGGGCGGCCCGCCGGATCGCCTCGACCGTCAGTTCGCTGTCACCGTCGGGCGCGGTGCCCAGCACGACGCAGACATGTTCGGGCGAGTTCCAGCCGAGCGCGGCGGCCCGGGAGACGGCGCCCTCGTCGGCCTCCCCGGAGAGCACGGCGTTCACGACGAGCGATTCGAGCCGGGCGTCCCAGGCGCCGCGTGCCTCCGCCGCCTGCGCGTACACCTGGGCGGTGGCGAAGGCGATCTCGCGGGCGTACACGAGCAGCGCCTCGCGCAGCACGCCCTCGTCGCCGGGAGCCGCCACCTCGTCGATGGCCGACTCCATGACCTCGATCGTGGTCCGCACCATCTCCACCGTCTGGCGCAGGGTGATGGCCCTGGTCAGCTCGCGTGGCGCGGTCCCGAAGACATCGGTGGAGATGGCCTGCGGCGCGTCCGGGTGCCGGAACCACTCGGTGAAGGCGGCGATACCGGCCTGGGCGACCAGCCCGATCCAGGACCGGTTCTCCGGGGGCATGGCCCGGTACCACGGCAGCGTCTCGTCCATCCGCGTGATGGCCTGGGCGGCGAGACTGCCGGCCGACTTCTCCAGCCGCTTGAGGGTCGCGGTGTGCATCTGGACGTCATGCGCTGGGCGCTCGGTCTTGCGGGCTTCGGGTTCGGGCACGGGACAAGACTGCCTTATCCGGACGGAGCTGTGCGGCGGCGGGTCGCAAGTAAGCGCGGGGCGTTCGCCTGGCCGGGGCTACGGTGGTCGAGTGATGGACGTCCGCCGCGCCGACGAGCGCTACCGCGGAGGGGACCCGGCGGCCGGGATCTCCTCGCTCCACGCCTTTTCCTTCGGCCCGCACTACGCCCCCGACAACCTCCGCTTCGGCGCGGTGATCGCCTGCAACGAGGAGCGGCTCGCCCCTGGCGCCGGCTTCGACGAGCACCCGCACAGCCACACCGAGATCGTCACGTGGGTGGTGGAAGGAGAGCTGACCCATCGCGACTCGGCGGGCCACGAGACGGTGCTGCGCCACGGCGACGTCCAGCGGCTGAGTTCCGCGGGCGGCGTCCGCCACGTCGAGCGCAACGACGGCGAGCTGCCGCTGGTCTTCGTCCAGATGTGGCTGGCCCCGATGGAACCGGGCGGCGACCCGGCGTACGAGACCGTCCGCGGTATCGCCGACTCCACCCCGTACGCCGTCCCCGAGGCGGGCGCCATGCTCCATGTGCGCCGGCTGACGGCGGGCGAGCGCACGGCGGTCCCGGACGCCCCCTTCGTCTACGTCCATGTCGTACGCGGCGAGGTCCGGCTGGACGGCGTGGAGCTGGGGGAGGGCGACGCGGCCCGCGTCATGGACGCGAAGGACATGGAACTGGTCGCCGGAGTTCCCGCCGAGCTGCTGGTGTGGGAGATGACGACCGTCTGACGCGGACGCCGGGCGTGCCGTCCGGACAGCCTCCGACGCCGACGCGCCACTCCCAGCGCCGGCGCGTCCAGTCCTGCGTCGACCGGTCGCCTCCGACGCGGACGCGCCGCCCCCCGACACCGGCGTGTCCATCCGCGCACAAGCGCGTCCAGCCCTAGGCCGGAGCGTCGAGTTCGCGGATCAGCCGATCCCCTTCGCGGGTCATGATCTCCGGGTCGCGCAGGGCGTTGGAGAGCAGGGACATCCCCTGGTAGGCGCCGACGAGCGTCAGCGCGCGGCCCTCCGGGTCGGCGACGCCGATCTCCCCGTACTGCCGTTCCACCCAGTCCAGCAGTTGGCGGACGACCCGTCCCGCCAGGAGATCGAGGCCGCCCTCGTCCCGCTTGTCGAGCTCCGCGGCGAGGGTGCCGGTGGGGCAGCCGTAGCGCGCCGCGGTGTCCCGCCCGGAGACCCATGCCGTGATGAGCCCCTTGAGGCGGTTCCGCGGCTCGGGGAGCTTGTCGAGCTCGTCGGTGAGTTCCCGCAGGTGGCCGGCGTGTTCGGCGAGAGCGGCCTCGACCAGCTCGTCCTTGGTCTTGAAGTAGTAGTACACGTTGCCCGCCGGGACCTCGGCGGCACGGGCGATGTCGGCGATCGTCGTGCGCTCCACGCCCTGCTCGTGCAGCACCCGGGCCGCGGCCGCCGTCAGCTGCCGCCGCTTGCCGGCCGCTTTGGCCCGCGGCCGCGTTCCCCGGGACATCTCTGAGTCAGTCACCCGACTGACTATAGACAGCGGCATTTCTCCTTGCTAGCGTCCTGCCCATCGGAGTTAGTCAGTCGACTAACTAACTTACGGGTCGAGGAGATCGACATGTACGTGGTGACGGGTGCGACCGGGAACGTCGGACGCGCGCTGGTGCGGACGCTCAGTGGAGCCGGACTGCCGGTGACGGCGGTGGCCCGGAAGATCACCGGGGACGAGGTGCCCGAAGGCGTCCGGGCGGTCGCCGCCGACCTGGCCGAACCGACCGGGCTCGGACCGGCGTTCGAGGGCGCCGAGGCACTGTTCCTGCTGGTCGCGGGCGAGGATCCGACGGGCGTCCTGGACGCGGCGAAGACCGCCGGAATCCGCCGGGTGGTGCTGCTGTCCTCGCAGGGTGTGGGAACGCGCCCGGAGGCCTACGGGCACCCGGCCCGCTTCGAGAAGGCCCTACGTGAGTCCGGCCTCGACTGGACGGTCCTGCGGTCGGGCGGGATGGACACCAACGCCTTCGCCTGGGCCGGGTCGGTCCGCGCCCGGCGCGAGGCCGCAGCGCCGTTCGGCGGCATCGGTCTGCCCTTCGTCGACCCCGACGACGTCGCGGCCGTCGCGGCGGCCGTCCTGCGCGAGGACACCCACGCGGGCGCCACCTACACACTGACCGGTCCCGCGCCGACCACTCCGCGCGAACGGGCCGCCGCGATCGGCGCCGCCCTGGGCGAGCCGGTGCGCTTCACCGAGCAGACCCGCGAGGAGGCGCACGCCCTGATGGCAGGCTTCATGCCGCTGCCCGTCGTCGAGGGCACCCTCGCCATCCTGGGCGAGCCGACCGAGGAGGAGCGGCGGGTCGCCCCCGACGTGGAACGCGTCCTCGGCCGCGCGCCGGGCACCTTCGCCGCCTGGGCGCAGCGCAACGCGGCGGCGTTCCGCTGACCGCGCCCGGGGCGGCCGACGGGCGGCGTCAGCAGGTCGGGCCGCGTCGGCAGGCGGGTCCCGCGTCGGCAGGCAGGTCGGGCGGCGTCGGCAGGTTCCGCGGCGTCAGCAGGTCGGGCGGCGTCGGCAGGTCCCGCGTCGGCAGGTCCCGCCTCGGCAGGGCCAATGTGAGCAGGTCCCGCGTCAGGAGGCGAGGTCGGCCAGCACCGCGTCCGTGAACGGGGTCCACGCCTCGACGGCCCAGGGCCCGAAGGTCCGGTCGGTCAGCGCGACACAGGCGGCTCCCACGGCCGGGTCGACCCACAGGAACGTACCGGCCTGCCCGAAGTGGCCGAAGGTCCGCGGTGAGGACGAACTCCCCGTCCAGTGGGGCGACTTGGAGTCGCGGATCTCGAAGCCGAGCCCCCAGTCGTTGGGGCTCTGGTGGCCGTACCCCGGCAGCACGCCCTTGGTCCCGGGGTACTGGACGGTCATCGCCTCCGCGACCGTACGAGGGTCCAGCAGGCGGGGCGCCTGGAGCTCGGCGGCGAAGCGGACGAGGTCGTCCACCGTCGAGACACCGTCCTTCGCGGGCGAACCGTCCAGCGTCGTCGCGGTCATGCCGAGCGGTTCGAGGACCGCCTGACGCAGATACTCCGCGAAGGGCATGTCCGCGGCCTTGGCGATGTGGTCCCCGAGCACCTCGAACCCGGCGTTGGAGTACAGCCGCCGCGCCCCGGGCGTGAAGGTCGCCCGGTGCTCGTCGAAGGCCAGACCGGAGGTGTGCGCGAGCAGATGGCGGACCGTCGAGCCGGCGGGCCCGGCCGGTTCGTCGAGCTCGATCGCCCCCTCCTCGTACGCGACGAGCGCGGCGTACGCGGCGAGCGGCTTGGTGACGGAGGCCAGCGCGAAACGGTGCCCGCCCGGCCCGTACGAGCCGGCCACCGCGCCGTCCGCGCGGACGACCGCCGCGGCGGCGGTGGGAACGGGCCAGTTCGAGATCAGCGCCAGACTCTGCAAGGACATGCCCACGAGCCTAAGTCGTTCACAGGCTCAGCCGCATCGAGGGGTCCCGCTTGCGGACGAACCCGAGGGCCGCGTAGAGCGGCTCGGCCTCGGCGGACGCGTTGAGGTCGACCTGCGCGACACCCCGCTCGCGGAACCAGTCGAGGAGCGTCTCCATGCAGGCGCGGGAGTAACCGCGGCGCCGGACGTCCGGATCGGTGGCGACGCTGAAGACGTACCCGACCGCGCCGTGCGGGTTGTCCGCCCGCCCGATCCGGTACTCGACCGTCCCGGCGGCGAGGGCCGCGAGAGCCCCCGGCCGGTACGGGTGGTCGACCACGAAGGCGGCGAAGGATCCCCCGGGATCGGCGAGCTTCCCGCGTACGGTGGGCAGCGACGCGGCGTGCCACTCGGTGGAGGAGCCGACAGCGAACACCGAATCGATCAT
The DNA here is from genome assembly GCF_042871525.1 of Streptomyces sp. NPDC005784. NCBI lineage: Bacteria > Bacillati > Actinomycetota > Actinomycetes > Kitasatosporales > Streptomycetaceae > Streptomyces > Streptomyces sp. NPDC005784. The sequence goes on along the minus strand of NZ_JBIAIQ010000006.1, from coordinate 56,591 downwards.
CACCTGGCGCAGGCGCAGCACTTCCCGGGCGTCCTCGGGCGTGGCGCGGCGTACGAGACTCATGATCCGCACGGTAACCACCGCCTCCCGGCCACGTCCTCGCAATTTCGGCGGATTCGGCTTGCCTGGAGTGCACTCCAAGGTTTTAGCGTGGGGGTCATGACGGTGATGGAGACCACAGCCGAGGCCACCGGGACGAGCACCGGGACCGACTTGTGCGCCGGCCCTCCCGAGCGGGAGCGGCGCCCGGACGGCCAGGACAACTACACGATCAGCGAGGTCGTCGACTTCACCGGCCTGAGCGCACACACCCTGCGCTGGTACGAGCGCATCGGGCTGATGCCGCACATCGACCGCTCGCACACCGGCCAGCGCCGCTACAGCAACCGCGACCTGGACTGGCTGGGCCTCGTCGGCAAGCTCCGGCTCACCGGGATGCCGGTCGCCGACATGGTCCGCTACGCGGAGATGGTGCGCGCGGGCGACCACACCTACATGGAGCGCTACGAACTCCTGGAGGCGACCCGCCGGGACGTCCAGGCCCGGATCGCGGAGCTCCAGGACACCCTCGCCGTGCTCGACAGGAAGATCAGTTTCTACGGTGACGCGGGGCGCGCCCTCGCGTCGGAGAGGTCTCGATGACCGACAGCAGGATCAGGGCGGTGCGGCTCGGCAAAGAGGGGCCCGAGGTCGGTGTGCAGGGCCTCGGCTGCATGGGCATGACCTGGGCGTACGGACCGCCGGACGCCGACGCCTCCCGGGCCGCCCTCCACCGGGCGCTGGAACTCGGCGTAACGCTCTACGACACCGCCGAGGGCTACGGCCGCGGCGACAACGAGAGGTTCCTCGCGCCGTTCCTCAAGGCGCACCGGGACGAGATCGTCATCGCGACCAAGTACGGCGTCACGGTCCCGCCGGACAACCCGCGCAAGCGGATCATCCGCAACGACCCGCCCTACATCCGCCAGGCCGTCGAGGGCAGCCTCCAGCGCCTCGGCGTCGATGTGATCGACCTCTACTACATGCACCGACGCGATGTGAACGTGCCGATCGAGGAGAGCGTCGGCGCGATGGCCGACCTCGTCCGCGAGGGCAAGGTCAAGCATCTGGGCCTGAGCGAGGTCACCGCGGGGGAACTGCGGGCCGCCCAGGCCGTGCATCCCATCGCGGCCGTCCAGTCGGAGTGGTCGCTGTTCAGCCGCGACATCGAGACGAACGTGGTGCCCGCCGCCCGCGAGCTGGGCGTGGCGCTCGTCCCGTACTCACCGCTGGGCCGGGGCTTCCTCACCGGCTCCTTCGGCAACGCCGACCAGGACCTTGCGCAGGACGACGTCCGCCGCACCCAGCCCCGCTTCACCGGCGAGAACGCGGCGGCGAACGTGGCGCTCCTCGCCCCGATCCGTACCGTCGCCGACGCCCGTGGAGTCTCGCTCGGCCAGATCGCGCTGGCCTGGGTCCAGCAGCGGGCGAGTGTCCACGGCCTGACCGTCGTACCGATCCCGGGTACCACCCGGCGCGCGAGGGTGGAGGAGAACACGGCGGCCACCGGCATCGCCCTGACCGAGGACGAGCTGGCCCTTCTGGAGCCGATCGCGGCCGCGGTCGCGGGCGACCGCTACCCCGACATGTCGTTCTCGTCGGCGGGCCGGGAGTGAGCGCAGCCTAGAGCCGGTACCGGTGCCGGTGCTCCCGGCACCGGCACCCGCGGTCACAGCTGCGCCAGCAGTTCCGCCTTCTTGACGGAGAACTCCTCGTCCGTGAGGAGCCCCGCCTCGTGCAGTTCCCCGAGGTGCCGGATCCGGTCGGCGATGTCGGCCGGGTCCCGGCGCGGTACCGCGGACGCGGCCACCGGCGCGGGACTCGCGGAGCGCGCGGCGGCGAGCACGGCCGCCGCGAACGGCAGCGACTCGTGGACGGGCCCGTACCCGAGTCCGAAGACGACCGCCGCCGGGTCCTGGTCCGCCTGGGTCGGCTGCGCCGGCGCGGGCTCCCGCCGCAGCAGGCGCAGATGGCCCTCGAACACCTCCGGGGAGCGCCATTCGACCCCGCACAGTCCCGAGACCGGGAAGGTCTGGTCGCCGGCCTTCCACTTCGCCGAGGACGCGCCCGTCCAGAACCACCGGAAGGACACCGTCCTGCCGTCGAAGGAGGCCTTCCCGTCGTAGGCCTTGAAGTGCAGCGGTCCCTCGGGAGGCTTCACGAGATAGCGCTCGGCGGGCTCGTCGTCCTTGGTGAGCTGTCCGCGCAGCTCGTCCGCGTAGTACTCGGCCAGCGTCTCGCGCTCGGCCGGCAGTACCAGGCGGTAGGGGTCGCACCCCTCCTTGAGCTGTCCCGCGGCCGCCTCCATCAGCGGATCGGCGCCGGGCCTCGGCACCGCACGCAGAACGACCGTGCCTCGCTTCCCGGGCGTCAGCGTCACCGCCGCGATCGCCTCCAGGGGGATACGGCGTTCGCCGAGCGCCTGGAACAGCTTCGGCGAACGGATCCCCCGTTCGAAGCGGATGAGCACGGAGTCGGACTCGAACTCCCAGGCGGCATGAAATCCGGCCAGTACGTCACCCATGCGGGCCATCGTATGCGGCACGCAAGCCTCCGTCGCCTCTCTGGGCGGACCGCAGTTTTTCGTCCTCTACGCGCGTCAGGCCGACGTGCCGACGGACAAACCCGTCCGGCACACGTCATCATCGTGCGCGCATCGGACAGCGCGGTACGCGCCGATCCCGATCTCCGCGAAGTTGCGGAGACTCTCCGTGCCCGGCTCGAAGTAGCCGGCGTGCCCCTTCGCCCCGTCGGCGGACAGGACGCGTGCCCCGAACCCCTTCGACACCGGGTCCGCACCGTGTCCGAGACCGCCGACCTCCAGGTGCGGCACGTCCTGGATCCAGTCGTCCGCGTCGCGCATCGCCCAGACCCGGGCGGTGGTGTGCAGGTTCGCCGCCTTCGCCGCCCGCATGCCGGGGCTGCCCGCCACCGCTATGTCGGACACTCGGGAAGGCAGCGAGGAGGCGGCCACCCCGCACAGGACCGAGCCGTAGCTGTGGCAGTACAGCGCCACCTCCGTGCTCCCCGGCAGCGCCCGCACCAGCGCGTTCAGCCGCACCGCGCCCTCTTCGGCGCGCATGGCGGTGGCCGCGTCCATGCCGAGCCCGTTGGGCGCCGTGTAGTCGGCCCACGCGATCACGGCGGTACGCGTGAGCGGGGCCGCCGAGCGCTCCGCCCTGTACAGGGAATCCGCCATGCCGACGGGCGCCGAGTACTGCTTGAACGTGCGCTGGAAGGTGAGCAGGTCGGTGTCGACACCGGGCACCACGACCGAGACGCGGCGGGCCGTGTCGAGGTCGCCGAAGACCTCGGCGACGCGCCCCGAGCCGTTGGGGTCGAAGGCGAGGATCTTGCGGCCCTTGTGCAGCAGTGCTTCGTAGCGGTGCATCCGGCGGCCCGCGTCGTGCTGGCCGAACGAGGACAGCCGGTTGTCGTGCATGCGCTTGTGCTCGACGGTGCGCTCGTGCTTCAGCGCGAGCCGGTTCGCCGCGTAGCGCAGCGTCACCGGCGCGCCGTTCATGTTGCCGACCGCGAGCGGATAGCGGTGGGCGAGCCGGGAACGCTGCTGCGCGTCGAGCGTGGTGAAGAAGTGGGCCAGCCGGCCCGGAGCGGAGTCCGGTTCGGGCAGCTTGTGCCCGGCGATGAAGCCGTGCTCCCACGCGGAGCGGGACGCCTGGAGGGGGGAGGGCTCGCGGTGGCTGTGGAGCGCGGTCCAGCCACTGGTGGCCAGCATCACGAACACCACGGCCAGCGCGAGCAGTGCGCGCCAGGCGTTGAGTTGGGGGGGTGTGTCGAAGGAAGTCACTGAGAGGACACCCTAGGAGAAGGGAGCAGCCTCCCGTTAAACGAGTGACTGGGATCACGTTTCCGATGGGGTAATTGGGGCAAACCGGGTTCAGTTTGAGATAAATAGTGACACTCTGTGCGTGCATCTCTGCGACGCGTGTGCGATATGTGACGCTCCGCGTGGGGGTGTTGTGATTCCGCGGGGCTGCCGCGGGGGATCTCGCGCGGCAGCCATCCGTACAACGAGCGCGGGCATGCGCGAGGTTCCGCACGCGGGCACGGGCCGGATTCTGTACGCGGGCGCGCGCCGGGATCCGTACGTGGGCATGCGCAGAGTTCCGTACGAGGGCAAGCGTCGAGTCCCGTACGCGGACATGCGCGGGGTTCCGCGCGCGAGCATGCGCCGGGTTCCGCGCGGGCACATGTCGGGTTCCGTATGCGGACTTCGCCGGTTGCCGCGCGTGGACATCGGGGGCATCGCGGGGTGTCGCGCGGGGGTGTCCCAGGGTGACACCGCGAAGCGTCACCGGACGGTCACCGCGGCGCGGTGCCCCACTTCTCCGCCAACGCGGGCCCCACATGGTCGAGATAGGTCGCGGTCAGCTCGCGGATCGCCTCGACGCTGGTGTCCTCGCCCGCGCCCCACAGGCGGCCCGTCACCCGCATCACCCCGCCGAACACGGCGACCGCGATGCGCGGGCGCGGGTCCGTGTCCACGTCGAGGCCCTCGCGGTCGGCGATCAGTCGCGCGATCTCCTCCTCGATCTCCTCCGAGCGACGCAGATGGACGGCGAGCAGCGCGGGTGTCGACTCGATCAACTGGTAGGTGCGCATGTGCAGTTCGATCGGCACGACGGCCTCGATCGCCTCGCCGATGGTGTCCCAGCTCTCCAGGACCGCCCGGCGCAGCGCCTCCAACGGGGCCTCGTGGGGCGGCCGTTCGCGCACCGCGGCGATGAAATGCGACTCGGCGAGCCGCTGCAGGAAGAGCGCGGCGTCCTCCTTGCCGGCGAAGTAGCGGAAGAAGGTGCGCTGGGAGACGTCGACGGCCTCGGCGATCTCGTCGACGGTGGTCCGCTCGTACCCCTGGGCGGTGAACAGTTCGAGGGCGGCCCGCAGCAGTGCGTCCCGGGTGCGCTGCTTCTTGCGCTCCCGCAGCCCGGGGCGTGACGCCGCCGGCTCCGCCGCGCGTTCCGTCTCCGCCGTGCCGACCGTGTCCGTCATGGTGTCGCGATCTCTCCTGTCCGAACTGTTCGCCCAGTTCAGCCTATCTGTGAGTCACGTGACAGTTACCGACTTGTGAATCGGTTTGTCAATTGTCAGTGGCTGTCACTAGCCTCGAAAAATGACTAGTCAGACCACCATCGACAAGACGGGCCCGGAGGACAAGACTCCGGTCTCCCCGTTGGACCAGGCTCCGTCCACGGGCCTGCGCGGCCATCCGTGGTTCACCCTCATCACCGTGGCCGTCGGGGTCATGATGGTGGCCCTGGACGGCACCATCGTGGCCATCGCCAACCCCGCCATCCAGAAGGACCTCGGCGCCAGCTTCGCCGACGTCCAGTGGATCACCAACGGCTACTTCCTCGCCCTCGCGGTCACCCTGATCACCGCGGGCAAGCTCGGCGACCGGTTCGGTCACCGGCAGACCTTCCTCATCGGCGTGGTCGGCTTCGCGGCCGCCTCGGGCGCCATCGGGCTCTCCAACAGCATCGCCCTCGTGGTCACCTTCCGCGTCTTCCAGGGCCTGTTCGGCGCGCTGCTGATGCCGGCCGCGCTCGGCCTGCTCCGCGCCACCTTCCCGGCCGAGAAGCTGAACATGGCGATCGGCATCTGGGGCATGGTCATCGGCGCCTCCACCGCGGGCGGCCCGATCCTCGGCGGTCTGCTCGTCCAGCACGTCAGCTGGCAGTCGGTGTTCTTCATCAACGTGCCCGTCGGCGTCATCGCGCTGGTCCTCGGCGTGCTGATCCTCACCGACCACCGCGCCGAGAACGCCCCGCGATCCTTCGACGTGCTCGGCATCGCGCTGCTCTCCGGCGCCATGTTCTGCCTGGTCTGGGCGCTCATCAAGGCCCCGACCTGGGGCTGGGGCGACGCCCTGACCTGGTCGTTCCTGGGCGCCTCGCTCCTCGGCTTCGTGCTCTTCGCCCTCTGGGAGAAGCGCGTCAAGGAGCCGCTGATCCCGCTCGCGTTGTTCCGCTCCGTGCCGCTGTTGGCCGGTGTGGTCCTGATGGTCCTGATGGCCATCGCCTTCCTCGGCGGACTGTTCTTCGTCACCTTCTACCTGCAGAACGTCCATGGGATGAGCCCGGTCGACGCCGGTCTGCACCTGCTGCCGCTGACCGGAATGATGATCGTGGGCTCGCCGCTGGCCGGCGCACTGATCACCAAGGTGGGCCCGCGCATCCCGCTGGCGGGCGGCATGGCGCTCACCGCGATCTCCATGTTCGGCATGTCCCGGCTGGAGACGGACACGAGCAGCCTGGTCATGTCGCTCTCGTTCGCGGGCCTCGGCCTCGGTCTCGCGCCGGTCATGGTCGGAGCCACCGAGGTCATCGTCGGCAACGCCCCGATGGAGCTCTCCGGTGTCGCCGGCGGTCTCCAGCAGGCCGCCATGCAGATCGGCGGCAGCCTCGGCACGGCCGTCCTGGGCGCCGTGATGGCCTCCAAGGTCGACGGCGACCTCGCGGGCAACTGGACCGACGCCAAGCTGCCGCCGCTCACCCCGGCCCAGCTCGACCAGGCCTCCGAGGCGGTCCGGGTCGGCGCCGCGCCGGTCACCGAGGACACTCCGGCCGCCATCGCCGCGCAGATCACCGATGTCGCCCACAACACCTTCATCTCCGGCATGAGCCTCGCCTGCCTCGTCGCCTCCGGTGTCGCGGTCGTGGCCGTCTTCGTCGCGCTGCTCACCAAGCGGGGCGAGAACGCGGAGGCCGCGGGAGCGGGCGGCGGACACATCTGACGGACGGGCCCGCGCACCGGCAGGCCTGGTGGCGTGGAACGGGGGTACCCGACTCATCGACCCGAACCGACCGAGAGGTCACGGGAGTTCAGGAGTTGATGAGATGGCGGGCTTCGGAAGCGGTACGCGCAAGTACCCCCGTTCACGTGGCCGGATGGGACCACGGACCGGGCCGGACAGCGCGACCCTGGGCATCATCGGAGTCGTGTGTGCGGTGGCCGGATTCTTCACGCTGGGAATCGTGCTCGGGCCGGCCGCGATGGTCTGCGGCTGGCTCGCGATGGGCCGCCGCTGGACCGGCTCCGGGCCGGTGCCGGCCCTGATAGCCCTGGTGCTGGGAGCGATCGACACCCTCCTGGCGGTCATCTGGCTGGCGGGCGGCGCGGGCAACGGCCTGCTCTGACACCGGCCGGGCAGCGGATATCGACAGTGGGCCCCGTGCCGCCCCGAGCGGCGCGCGGGCCCACTGGTCCGTACGGGGGCGTTCCACGGTCCCCAGGTCCCCCAGGCCCCCCAGGTCCGTGTGTCCCCCGGGATCTACGTGGGGGAGTGTTCTTCCGACCCGGCCGACAGGGGATGCGGCAGGATTCCCGGGCCGCCGGTCAGGGCGGCGACCTCTGCCCGCAGGGCCCGTACCTCCGCCGTGAGTGCCTCGATCGCCGCGGTCTGCCGTCGCTCCTCCACGTCGTCCTTCTCGAACCGTGAGATGAACCAGGCGGCGATGTTCGCGGTGACCACACCGAGGAGGGCGATCCCGGAGAGCATCAGGCCGACCGCGAGGACGCGGCCCATCCCCGTGGTCGGGGCGTGGTCGCCGTACCCCACGGTCGTCATCGTCGTGAACGACCACCACACCGCGTCACCCAGCGTCTTGATGTTCCCGTTCGGCGAGTCCCGCTCCACCGACAGCACGGCGAGCGAGCCGAACATCAACAGGCCGACGACCGCGCCCCCGACGTACGTCGTCAGCCGGATCTGCGAGGCCATCCGCGCTCGCCGCCCCACCAGCATCAGCGTGGAGACGAGCCGCAACAGCCGCAACGGCTGGAGGATCGGCAGGATCACGGCGCACAGGTCCAGCCAGTGGTCGCGGACGAAGGACCGCCGCTGCCGGGCGAGAGCGAGCCGGACGAGGTAGTCGGTGGCGAAGGCCCCCCACACCACCCACTCCACCAGCGTGCAGACGAACGTCACCGAAGGGCCGGCGTCGCTGTCCACGATCGGCACGGCGTACCCGAGGGCGAACGCCACCGCGAGGACGAGCAGGGGCCGCTGGGTGTGCAGCTCCCAACGGGCCTGCGCCGATTCTTGATTCATGCGCGCATCGTAGAAAGAAAAAGAGTGAGGGGCGGGGGGGGGCCCCCCCCCCCCCCCCCCCCCCCCCCCCGCCCGCCGGCCCCCCCCCCCCCCCCCCCCCCCCCCCCCCCCCCCCCCCCCCCCCCCCCCCACG
>NZ_JBIAIQ010000006.1:0-48338 GCF_042871525.1 Streptomyces sp. NPDC005784 | reverse complement strand
AACCGCCCCCGGGTGGCGGCGGGGGGGGGGGTGGTTGCCCCCCACCCCGGGGGGGTGCGCTTTTTTTTTTTTCGGGCGCTCATCGAAAAAATAAACCGGGGGGGGGGGGGGGCCCCCCCCCCCCCCCGCCCCTCATCCGTCGTACCAGTGGCTACGCGTCGCCACCCGCCGCGCCCGGGTCGGCCGCCGCCACGTCGAGCAGCTGATAGCGGTCGACCGCCTGCTTCAGCACCGACCGGTCGACCCTGCCCTCACGGGCCAGCTCGGTCAGCACGGCGACCACGATCGACTGCGCGTCGATGTGGAAGAAACGCCGGGCCGCGCCGCGCGTGTCCGCGAAGCCGAAGCCGTCCGCGCCGAGGGACTGGTAGGTGCCGGGCACCCAGCGGGCGATCTGGTCCGGAACCGATCGCATCCAGTCGGAGACGGCCACGAACGGACCCTGGGCGGCGGACAGCTTCCGCGTCACGTACGGGACGCGCTGCTCCTCCTCGGGGTGCAGCAGATTGTGCCGCTCCACGTCGACGGCCTCGCGCCGCAGCTCGTTCCAGGACGTCGCCGACCAGACGTCGGCCCTGACGTTCCACTCCTCGGCCAGGATCCGCTGCGCCTCCAGGGCCCACGGAACGGCGACACCGGAGGCCATGATCTGTGCGGGGATGGTGCCCGAGGTGCCCTCGCTGAAGCGGTGGAGGCCCTTCAGGATGCCTTCGGCGTCCACGTTCTCCGGCTCGGCCGGGTGCCGGAGCGGCTCGTTGTAGACGGTGAGGTAGTAGAAGACGTCCTCGCCGTGCGGGTGTTCCTCGGACGAGCCGTACATGCGGCGCAGACCGTCCTGGACGATGTGCGCGATCTCGAAGCCGAACGCCGGGTCGTAGGCGACGCAGCCCGGGTTCGTCGAGGCGAGCAGCTGAGAGTGGCCGTCCGCGTGCTGGAGGCCCTCACCGGTCAGCGTCGTACGTCCGGCGGTCGCGCCCAGGACGAAACCGCGCGCCAACTGGTCGGCCATCTGCCAGAACTGGTCACCCGTTCGCTGGAAACCGAACATCGAGTAGAAGACGTAGACCGGGATGAGCGGCTCGCCGTGGGTGGCGTACGCGGAGCCCGCCGCGATCAGCGAGGCCGTGCAGCCCGCCTCCGAGATGCCGTCGTGCAGCATCTGGCCGGTCGGCGACTCCTTGTAGGCGAGCAGCAGTTCGCGGTCCACCGACTCGTACTGCTGGCCGAGCGGGTTGTAGATCTTCGCACTCGGGAAGAACGAGTCCATGCCGAACGTGCGGTACTCGTCGGGCGCGATCAGTACGAAACGCCTGCCGATCTCCTTGTCCCGCATGAGGTCCTTGAGCAGCCGAACAAAGGCCATGGTCGTGGCGATGGACTGCTGACCCGAGCCCTTCTTCACGCTCGCGTACGTCTTGTCCTCGGGCAGGACCAGCGGCTTCGACCGCACGACACGCGTCGGGACGTACCCGCCGAGCCCCTTGCGGCGGTCGTGCATGTACTGGATCTCCTCCGAGTTCCGGCCCGGGTGGTAGTACGGCGGCGCGCCGTCCTCCAGCTCCCGGTCGGTGATCGGCAGGTGCAGCCGGTCGCGGAAGCCCTTGAGGTCGGCGACCGTCAGCTTCTTCATCTGGTGCGTGGCGTTGCGGCCCTCGAAGTTCGGGCCGAGCGTCCAGCCCTTGACCGTCTGCGCCAGGATCACCGTCGGCTGGCCCTTGTGCTCCTTGGCCGCCGAGAACGCCGCGAAGATCTTCTTGTGGTCGTGACCGCCGCGCCCGAGGTGCAGGATCTGGTCGTCGGTCATGCCATCGACCATCGCGCGCAGCCGGTGGTCGTCGCCGAAGAAGTGCTGGCGGATGTACGCGCCCGTCTCCGTGGCATACGTCTGGAACTGGCCGTCCGGCGTGGTGTTCAGCCGGTTGACCAGCACCCCGTCGCGGTCCTGCGCGAGCAGCGGGTCCCAGGTGCGGTCCCAGACCAGCTTGATGACGTTCCAGCCGGCGCCCCGGAACTGCGACTCCAGCTCTTGGATGATCTTGCCGTTGCCGCGCACCGGGCCGTCGAGGCGCTGGAGGTTGCAGTTCACGACGAAGGTCAGGTTGTCCAGGCCCTCGCGGGCGGCGATCGACAGCTGGCCGAGCGACTCCGGCTCGTCCATCTCGCCGTCGCCGAGGAACGCCCAGACGTGGGACTTGGAGGTGTCCGCGATCTCGCGCGCCTCCATGTAGCGGTTCATCCGCGCCTGGAAGATCGCGCCGAGCGGGCCGAGGCCCATCGACACGGTCGGGAACTCCCAGAAGTCCGGCATCAGCCGCGGGTGCGGGTACGAGGACAGCCCGTAGGGCGCCTTCGACTTCTCCTGGCGGAACGCGTCGAGCTGCTGCTCGGAGAGCCGGTCGAGGAGGAACGCGCGGGCGTAGATGCCCGGCGAGGCGTGCCCCTGGAAGAAGATCTGGTCGCCGCCGTCGCCCTCGTCCTTGCCGCGGAAGAAGTGGTTGAAGCCGACGTCGTAGAGCGAGGCGGAGGAGGCGAAGGTCGCGATGTGGCCGCCCACGCCGATGCCGGGGCGCTGCGCCCTGGAGACCATCACGGCGGCGTTCCAGCGGGTCGCGTTGAGGACCTTGCGCTCGATCTCCTCGTTGCCCGGGAAGAACGGCTCGTCCTTGGTGGCGATCGTGTTGACGTAGTCCGTGCTGCGCATCTCGGGCACGGCCACGCGCTTCTCGCGGGCCCGCTCGATCAGCCGCAGCATCAGATAGCGGGCCCGCTCGCGGCCGCGCTGGTCGACGGCGGCGTCAAGGGAGTCGAGCCACTCCTGAGTCTCCTCAGGGTCGAAGTCCGGGACCTGGCTGGGAAGGCCGCCAATGATGATCGGGTTGCGATCGGATCCGGAAGCCACGCTGTTCCTTCGCTGTCAGAGGGCTGTCTACGGTGGGTTTTCCCTGCATCTGCACCGATCACCATCGTGTACCTCGGGAACGCGTACGTCATCTCTACTAGGGGGTAACCGAGACGTCCGTGCAGACCGTTGGGACGGGCCCGACCAAAACGTAACGATACGCTCAGGGCGTGACGCGTTCCGCAAAGCCGTTCGGCTCTCGTACGCTCCAAGGGTTCCGAATGGAATAAATGGGGCAGAAGAGTGTGGTGCCCGTCACGTGGCGTCATGACGGCCCGCCGGGAGTTGCGTCGGCAGTGCCAGGATCGTCACCGTTTCGGCGGTCTCGACGGCCGGGTACTTGCGCGATCCGCTCCGCCCGTGTGGACTACGGCCAACGCTTCGCGCACGCGCGTGGCTGAGACTCCCCCGACTCTGGACGAGCAGGGGGAGACCCCAATCCCGAAACATGATCAGGAGGCAAGCCGTGAGCGCGACCGCGGACCACGCGGAGGAGCGGACCAACCCGGCCGCCAGGCTGGGGTTCGAGCCCGGACAGGTGGTCCAGGAGATCGGCTTCGACGACGACGTTGACCACGAGCTCCGTGAAGGCATCGAATCGCTGATCGGCCAGGATCTGGTCGACGAGGACTACGACGACGTCGCTGACGTGGTGCTGTTGTGGTTCCGGGACGAGGACGGCGATCTCACGGACGCACTGGTGGACGTCATCGGTCTCCTTGAGGACGGCGGCATGATCTGGCTGCTGACCCCGAAGACCGGCAGGGACGGTTACGTCGAGCCCAGCGACATCAGTGATGCCGCACAGACAGCCGGCCTCTCCCAGACGAAGAGCATCTCCGTCGGCAAGGAATGGTCGGGCACCCGCCTGGCCACTCCCAAGTCGAAGCGCTGAGCTGCAGCCCCGTCTGCAAGCAGAGCATCTGTGAGGCCCCCGCCGAGCCACCTCGGCGGGGGCCTCACGCATACCCCGGACCGGCCCGGCGGGGGCCTCACGCAGGCCTGTGAGCCGGCCCGGCGGGGCCTCACGCACACGCCCGGGCGACCCAGCGGGGGTCGCGCCGCGGCCGGGAGTCGATCACTGCGTACGCTGGTCGTCACCCGAACAGACCTTTGGAAGGGAAGCGAGTGAATATGGCCATCGAGGTCGGCACCAAGGCCCCGGACTTCGAGCTGAAGGACAACCACGGCGCCACCGTGAAACTGTCCGACTTCCGTGGCGAGAAGAACGTCGTACTGCTCTTCTACCCCTTCGCTTTCACCGGCGTGTGCACCGGCGAGCTGTGCTCCCTGCGCGACAACCTGCCGCAGTTCGCCGACCGCGACACCCAGCTCCTCGCGGTCTCCAACGACTCCATCCACACCCTGCGCGTCTTCGCCGAGCAGGAGGGCCTGGAGTACCCGCTTCTCTCCGACTTCTGGCCGCACGGCAACATTTCGCGCGCGTACGGCGTCTTCGACGAGGACAAGGGCTGCGCCGTGCGCGGCACGTTCATCATCGACAAGGAAGGCGTCGTCCGCTGGACGGTCGTCAACGCGCTGCCGGACGCGCGTGACCTGAACGAGTACGTCAAGGCGCTCGACACCCTGTGATTCTTCGGTTCCAAGCCCTGCAAGGCACGGGAACCCGTCACTAGGATCGAACCGTTGATCCGATACCAACGCACCTACGGGGCTCCCCGCCCCTGAACACCATTGGGAGGACTCGTGGGAGTCAGCCTCAGCAAGGGCGGCAACGTATCGCTGTCGAAGGAGGCCCCGGGACTGACCGCGGTCATCGTCGGTCTGGGATGGGACGCCCGTACCACCACCGGCGTGGACTTCGACCTCGACGCCAGCGCCATCCTCACGAACGCGGACGGCAAGGTCAGCTCCGACCAGAACTTCGTGTTCTTCAACAACCTGAAGAGCCCGGACGGCTCGGTCGAGCACACCGGCGACAACATCACCGGTGAGGGCGAGGGCGACGACGAGCAGATCAAGGTCAATCTCGCCACCGTTCCCGCCGACATCACGAAGATCGTGTTCCCGGTCTCCATCTACGAGGCCGAGAACCGCCAGCAGTCCTTCGGGCAGGTGCGCAACGCGTACATCCGCGTGGTGAACCAGGCCGGCGAGGCGGAGATCGCGCGCTACGACCTCTCCGAGGACGCCTCGACGGAGACCGCGATGGTCTTCGGCGAGCTCTACCGCAACGGCGCCGAGTGGAAGTTCCGTGCCATCGGCCAGGGCTACGCCTCGGGCCTGCGCGGCATCGCGCAGGACTTCGGCGTCAACGTCTGAGCCGACAGGGCCTCGGGCATCCCGGTCCGGTGCCGCACCACCTCGGTGCGGCACCGGATCCGCCGTACCAAGTGAAGATCGAACCTCGGGGAGGACCAGCATCATGGGCGTCACGCTCGCCAAGGGGGGCAATGTCTCCCTCTCGAAGGCCGCACCGAACCTCACACAGGTGATGATCGGGCTCGGCTGGGACGCGCGCTCCACCACCGGAGCCGACTTCGACCTCGACGCCAGCGCCCTGCTGTGCAGCGGCGGCCGGGTGCTCGGGGACGAGTGGTTCATCTTCTACAACCAGCTCAAGAGCCCGGACGGCTCGGTCGAGCACACCGGTGACAACCTCACGGGTGAGGGCGAGGGCGACGACGAGTCGATCCTGATCGATCTCGCCAAGGTTCCGGCCAATGTCGACAAGATCGTTTTCCCGGTCTCCATCCATGACGCGGACAACCGCGGCCAGACCTTCGGCCAGGTCAGCAACGCCTTCATCCGGGTCGTCAACCAGGCCGACGGCCAGGAGCTCGCCCGCTACGACCTCTCCGAGGACGCCTCCACGGAAACGGCGATGATCTTCGGCGAGGTCTACCGCTACAACAGCGAGTGGAAGTTCCGAGCGGTCGGCCAGGGGTACGCGTCGGGACTGCGGGGCATCGCGCTCGACTTCGGCGTCAACGTTTCCTAGGCCCACCTGCGTCAGCCGAAGGCGGCCCCTTAGACTTCGTGGTCAACAGTAGGTAAAGCCGAGTACGGCGCGGGGGCGACCCTCCCCCAAGCTAACGCTTGGGGGTGCCCCCACCACACGATGATTGGGTAGCCAGTGCTTCTGAAAACCTTCGGCTGGTCGTTCGCGATTACCGCGCTCGGCCTGGTCGCAGCGGCCGTCTACGGGGGGTGGACCGCCTTCGGCATCGTGGCGATCCTGGCCGTCCTGGAGATCTCGCTGTCCTTCGACAACGCGGTGGTCAACGCCGGAATCCTGAAGAAGATGAGTGCCTTCTGGCAGAAGATCTTCCTCACCGTCGGTGTGCTGATCGCCGTCTTCGGCATGCGCCTGGTCTTCCCCGTCGTGATCGTCGCCATCAGCGCCAAGATCGGCCCGATCGACGCGGTCGATCTCGCGCTGAACGACAAGGACAAGTACCAGCAGCTGGTGACCGACGCCCACCCGTCGATCGCGGCCTTCGGTGGCATGTTCCTGCTGATGATCTTCCTCGACTTCATCTTCGAGGACCGGGACATCCAGTGGCTGCGCTGGATCGAGCGCCCGCTGGCCAAGCTCGGCAAGGTCGACATGCTGTCTGTCTGCATCGCCCTGATCGTCCTGCTGATCAGCTCCATGACCTTCGCGGTCCACGCCCACCAGCACGGCGGGGCACACGTCGACAAGGCGCAGACGGTGCTGGTCTCCGGCATCGCGGGCCTGATCACGTACATGGTCGTCGGCGGACTCTCCGGCTACTTCGAGGACAGGCTCGAAGAGGACGAGGAGCGCGAACACGAGGAAGAGGAGGAGGCCGAGCGGAGCGGCAAGAAGAAGCCGGCCGTCGTCCTCGCCGGCCAGGCCGCGTTCTTCATGTTCCTCTACCTGGAAGTGCTGGACGCCTCGTTCTCCTTCGACGGTGTCATCGGCGCCTTCGCCATCACCAACGACATCGTGCTGATGGCGCTCGGCCTCGGCATCGGCGCCATGTACGTCCGGTCGCTCACGGTCTACCTGGTCCGCCAGGGCACCCTCGACGACTACGTCTACCTGGAGCACGGCGCGCACTACGCGATCGGTGCCCTCGCCATGATCCTCCTCGTGACCATCCAGTACGAGATCAACGAGGTCATCACCGGCCTCGTCGGCGTCGTCCTGATCGGCTGGTCCTTCTGGTCGTCGGTGCGCCGCAACAAGGCGCTCGCCGAGGCCGAGGGAAAAGGCCCGACCTCGGACGAGAAGGCTGAGGTCTCGTCCGGGGTGTGACACCCCTTTGGCTGAGGAACGCTCTGAGCGGGGCGGTCGTCGAGGACAAGTCCTCTGCGGCCGCCCCGCCGCATACCGAGAAACGTGGGGGGCGGAATGGGCATCTGGCAGGACCTGTGGCGCGGGCGCTCGGCGGACTTCGACTCCGGCAGCGCGGCTTCCAACTCCATCGAAATGACCAAGCGCAACCACACGGTCTCGCTCACCAAACAGGGCGCGGCCACCGGCAACCTCCGCATCAACCTGTCCTGGCGGATGCGTACCTCCGACTTCGGCGGGCCGCAGCGCGGCAGCCTGCTGCGCCACCCCTTTCGCACCTTCAAGCCGGAAGTGGTCCAGGGGCACACCCAGAGCATGGTCAACGTCGACCTCGACCTCGGCGTCATGTACGAGCTGACGGACGGTACCAAGGGCGTCGTCCAGCCGCTCGGCAGCTTCCTCGGCGAACTCAACGCCCCGCCGTTCGTCAAGCTCAGCGGCGACGACCGCTTCGGTTCCGCCTCGGGCGAGACGGCCTACGTCAACCTCGACCACCGCGACGACATCAAACGGCTGCTGGTCTTCGTCTACATCTACGACCAGACTCCGGCCTTCGACCGTACGCACGCCGTCATCACGCTCTATCCGAGCAACGGCCCGCGCATCGAGATCGGCCTCGACGAACGCCATCCGCAGGCCCGCTCCTGCGCCGTCGTCATGATCGAGTTCAACAAGGGCGAGGTGACCGTCCGCCGCGAGGTGAGGTTCGTGTACGGCTTCCAGGCCGAACTGGACCGCCTCTACGGCTGGGGGCTCCAGTGGGGTCGCGGATACAAGTCGAAGGCCGACCGTTAGCGGGCGGCCGGGCTCGGCGACCGGCCGACGCTCATGCCTATCGGCCTCAGCGGCCGATGAACTGCGGCCCCTGCGGCGGCAGCCTGAAGTCCGGGTCCGGCCCCGCACCCACCGCCTGCGGGAAGCCGTACGCGGGCTGTGTGGCCGGCGCGACCTGGGGCTGCGGATAGCCGTAGGCGGACGGGTCCGCCTGCTGGCCGACCGGCTGGGGGTAGCCGTACGCCGGTCCGGTCGCGGCCGCGGCGGGCTGCGGATAGCCGTACCCGGGCTGCCGCGGGACCGGGGCCGGCTGCGGCTGAACCGGGGCGGAGTGCTCCGGCGGCAGCGGCAGCGAGGTCTCGGGAGCCGTGGCGGGCGCGGCCCAGGCAGTCGGTTCCGGCGCGGACCCGGCCGCGGGCGTCGCGGCGGCCTCGGACTCGTCCACCGAGATCCCGAAGTCGGTCGCGAGCCCCACCAGACCGTTCGAGTAGCCCTCGCCGAGCGCCCGGAACTTCCATCCCTCGCCGCGCCGGTACAGCTCGCCGCAGATCAGTGCGGTCTCCGCACCGGTCTCCGGCTTGATGTCGAAGTACGCCAGCGGTTCACCGTCCGCGAGGGCCGCGTCGTACAGCAGAATGCGCAGATCACGTACGCGATCGAAGGTGACGTCATCCGCCGATGCGACCAGGAGAATCTGTCCGACACCGGGCTCGACACCCGTCAGATCCGTCTGGATGGTGTCGGTGAGGCCCTCGGCGCCCCGCTTCTTGCCGAGCCGCCACACCTTGCCCGACGGATGGCGGGGCTGGTTGTAGAAGACGAAGTCCTCGTCGGATCGCACACGACTGTCGGGGCCGAGGAGCAGCGCCGAGGCATCGACATCGGGGACACCCTGACCGGGCGTCCAGCGCAGGACGGCGCGCACCGCTGTGGCGTCCAGCGGGACGTTCGACCCTTTCAGCATCGCGTGCGTCATGCGGTCATCCTGCCCTGTCGGTCCTGGTCACGACAATGTGGGGTCGTCGCGGAACCGGTCGGTGTTGGACATGGCGGAGTTACCTGAACTTCATGCCCGGTGGGAATCTGTGACATGGATCCGTACGTACTATTACCGGCCACATCACATTTGGCCATCTAGCCGCCGCGGGGGAGTCCCATGCGTCATTTCGGTCACGTCACCCCGGAAGAGCGGCAACGTCTCTTCCACCAGGAGCCCGGCGTCTTCACGTCCGACTCTCCGGCCAGAGTCCTGGCAGCGGCCCTCGGGGCGACGCTGTACAGCCCGGCGACCCGGCCGACCCTGGCCGACGACATCGTCAAGCAGACTACGCGCGGCGTGGTCTCGATGGTGCTGTGTCTGGAGGACTCGATCGACGACTCCGAGGTCGTGGGCGCCGAGGAGAACCTGGTCCGCCAGTTCACCGACCTCGCGGCCCGCCCGGACGCCGGTGAGCCGCCGCTGCTGTTCATCCGGGTCCGTTCCCCCGAGCAGATCCCCGACCTCGTGCGGCGCCTCGGCCCGGCCGTCCGGCTGCTGTCCGGATTCGTGATGCCGAAGTTCACCGAGGAACGCGGCACCCCCTTCCTGGAGGCCCTCGCCACCGCCGAGACGGCGAGCGGCAGGCGGCTCTTCGCCATGCCCGTCCTGGAGTCGCCGGAGCTGCTCTACCGCGAATCGCGTGTGGAGACCCTGGAGGGCATCTCCCGCGCCGTCGACAAGTACCGCGACCGGGTGCTCGCGCTGCGCCTCGGCGTGACGGACTTCTGCTCCTCGTACGCGCTGCGCCGGGCCCCCGACATGACGGCGTACGACGTCCAGGTGGTCGCCTCGGTGATCGCCGACGTGGTCAACATGCTGGGGCGGGCCGACGGCACCGGCTTCACCGTCACCGGGCCGGTGTGGGAGTACTTCCGCGTCCAGGAACGCATGTTCAAGCCGCAGCTGCGCCGCAGCCCCTTCCTGGAGGGCCAGGCGGAGGAACTGCGCGAGACGCTGATCGAGCACGCCATGGACGGGCTGCTGCGCGAGATCACCCTCGACCAGGCCAACGGCCTGATGGGCAAGACCTGCATCCACCCCTCGCACGTGCTGCCCGTGCACGCACTGTCCGTGGTCAGCCACGAGGAATTCAGTGACGCCCAGGACATCCTCAGGCCCGAGCGCGGCGGCGGGGGTGTACTGAGATCGGCATACACGAACAAAATGAACGAGGTGAAGCCGCATCGCGCCTGGGCCGAGCGCACCCTGCTGCGCGCCGAGGTCTTCGGGGTCGCCCACGAGGACATCGGCTTCGTCGAGCTGCTCACCGCCGGACTCCCGGCGTGAGCCGGCCCGGCCGAGCGAAGCGCAACCCCGACAGCAAGGAACCGATGAACACCCCAGCGCACGACCCGAACCACTCCGACGACGCGTACGGCCCGGACGACGCTGACGACGGCGTGTGGACCGGGACCTGGGTCGCCGAGCGGCTCGGCGTCGAGCTCGTCGGCGACGAAGGGCTGAACGGCCTGCTGGGGCTCGCGCTGCGGCGCAACCCCAAGCGCGCCCACCTGCTCGTCTCGAACGTCCTGGGCAAGCACGTGCCGCAGTCGCCGGCCGTCGTCCACGAGTACGGCGTCGCGCTCGGGCGGCGGGTGCGTGAGCTGCTGGGCACCGAGGACGCCCGCGCGGCCGTGGTCCTCGGATACGCCGAGACGGCCACCGGGCTCGGCCACTCGGTCGCGGACGGGGTGGGCGTCGCGCCCTACCTCCACTCCACCCGCCGCCCGGTCCGCGGGGTCCGGCCGGCGGGCGGCTTCGAGGAGTCCCACTCGCACGCCACCTCGCATCTCCTCCTGCCCGAGGACCCGGGTCTGCTGGCGGGCTCCGGCCCGCTGGTCCTCGTCGACGACGAGTTCTCCACCGGCAACACCGTCCTCAACACCATCCGCGACCTGCACCGGCGCTACCCGCGCGAGCGGTACGTCGTCGTGGCGCTGGTCGACATGCGGTCGGAGGCCGACCACCTGCGCTTCGAGAAGTTCGCCGGGGACATCGGCGCCCGCGTGGACCTGGTCGCGGCCGCGTCGGGCACGGTGCGCCTGCCCGAGGACGTCCTGGCGAAGGGGACGGCCCTGGTCGCCCGGTACGAACCGGCGGCGCCCGACAGCCCCGCCCCCGCCTCCGAGGGTGCGGGCCGGGCCGTCCGCGTCGAGCTCGGCTGGCCGCACGGCCTCCCCGACGGCGGACGGCACGGATTCACGCCCGGACACCGAATACGCCTGGACGGTGCCCTGCCCGCCATGGCGGCACGGCTCGCCGCCGCCCTGCCCGAGGGCGCGCGCCGCGTCCTGGTGCTCGGCTTCGAGGAGCTGATGTACGCGCCGCTCCGACTGGCCCACGAGCTGGAGAAGCTGGTTCCCGCCGAGGTGCGTTTCTCCACCACGACCCGGTCCCCGGTGCTCGCCCTCGACGATCCCGGCTACGCCATCCGCAGCCGTATCGCCTTCCCGGCCCACGACAACCCGGACGACGGTCCCGGTGAGCGCTACGCCTACAACGTCGCGGGCGCCGGCTTCGACGCCGTCGTGGCGGTCGTCGACTCCACCGCCGACACACCCGAACTGCATGCGCCCGACGGCCTGTTGGACCGGCTGGCGGCGCACACCCCGGGTGTCCTGCTCGCCGTCGTCCCGTCGTACGTCCCCGCACGGCCGTCCATCGAAAGGCCCTTCATGCTGCCCGAGCCCCTCCGCGGCCCCGCCTTCTCCTCGTACGCCCCCGACGAGGTCGGCTGGCTGCTGCAGGACCTGTCGGACGTGACGCTGGAGGCGCCGACCGAGGAGCGCGAGGAGGCGATCCAGAGCGGCGGCGCCCACTACGCCGAGTCGCTGCCGGTCGAGTACCAGCCGAGCGCCGAGTACCAGGAGCTCTTCCGCGCGGCCCTCGCCACCTCGGCCGCCCGGATCGCCGAGGCCGTCGGCGCCGTCACCGAACTCGTCCTGGCCGACCGCTCGCCGCGTCCCGTCCTGGTGTCCCTGGCCCGGGCCGGCACCCCGGTCGGCGTCCTGATGCGGCGCTGGGCCCAGCACCAGCACGGTCTGGACCTGCCGCACTACGCCGTCTCCATCGTCCGTGGCCGCGGCATCGACGCCAACGCGCTGCGCTGGCTCGCCGCCCACCACGACCCGGCCGACGTCGTCTTCGTCGACGGGTGGACCGGCAAGGGCGCCATCACCCGCGAACTCACGGACGCCATCGAGGAGTTCGAGGAAGCCGAGGGCATCACCGGCTTCGACCCGGAGATAGCGGTGCTCGCCGACCCGGGCTCGTGTGTGCGCACGTACGGTACCCGCGAGGACTTCCTCATCCCTTCCGCCTGCCTCAACTCCACTGTCTCCGGGCTGATTTCGCGCACGGTCCTGCGCTCCGACCTGGTCGGCGAACACGACTTCCACGGCGCGAAGTTCTACCGCGAGCTCGCCGGCTCCGATGTCTCCGTCGAGTTCCTGGACGCCGTCGAAGCGCACTTCCCCGCTGTCGCCGAATCGGCCCGCGACCGGGCGAAGGAACTCCTCGCCGCCGACCGCACCCCCACCTGGGAGGGCTGGGCGGCCGTCGAGCGGATCAGCGAGGAGTACGGGATCCACGACGTGAACCTCGTCAAGCCGGGCGTCGGCGAGACCACCCGGGTGCTGCTGCGCCGGGTCCCCTGGAAGATCCTCGCGCGCGCCGGAGCGGGCGCCGACCTCGACCACGTCAGGCTGCTCGCCGGGCAGCGCGGGGTACCCGTCGAGGAGGTCGAGGAACTCCCGTACACCTGCGTGGGGTTGATCCACCCGAAGTACACGCGTGGCGCGACCGGTGCCGACGGCAAGGCGGTGACGCTCTGATGTCCGCGCCCAAGGTGCTCGTCGCCAGCGACCTCGACCGTACGCTCATCTACTCCTCGGCCGCGCTCGCGCTGACCATGCCGGACGCACGCGCGCCCCGGCTGCTCTGCGTCGAGGTGCACGAGAACAAGCCGCTGTCCTACATGACGGAGACGGCCGCGGGCCTGCTGACCGAACTCGGCGACCTCGCGCACTTCGTGCCCACCACGACCCGCACCCGCAAGCAGTACCAGCGCATCAACCTGCCCGGCCCGGCCCCGAAGTACGCGATCTGCGCCAACGGCGGGCATCTTCTCGTCGACGGGGTCTCCGACCTCGACTGGCACACGGTCGTGAAGGAGCGGCTGGCCTCCGAGTGCGCGCCGCTCGACGAGGTGCGCGAGCACCTGGCGGCCGCCGCGGACCCGCACTGGATGCGCAAACACCGGGTCGCCGAGGACCTGTTCGTCTATCTGGTGGTGGAGCGGGAACTGCTCCCGGAGCAGTGGGTGAAGGACCTGGCCGTGTGGGCGGAGAACCGCGGCTGGACGGTCTCGTTGCAGGGCCGCAAGATCTACGCCGTGCCGAAGCCGCTCACCAAGAGCGCGGCCGTGCGCGAGGTCGCCCGCCGTACCGGAGCCGTCCTCACCCTCGCCGCCGGGGACTCGCTGCTCGACGCCGACCTGCTGCTCGCCGCCGACCGCGGCTGGCGTCCGGGCCACGGCGAACTCGACGAGGCCGACTGGACGGCACCGGCGATCACCGCGCTGCCGGAGCGGGGTGTCGCGGCGGGGGAGCGGATCCTGCGCGAGTTCGTGGGCGCCTGCGCCGGCTGGGGACCCGCCTGAGGGACACGCGCAACTCGGTTCCGGTCCCGTAGCGGTGGGTGTGTCCGGGGGCGTTCCGCCCCTGGCGCGCCCGGCCCGGGACCGGTCCGAGCCGTGTCCCGAACGCGCCTTCGACCCTGTCGTGCCGGGGCGTGTGGGTGCTCGGCCCGCGGCGTGCCGGCTTCCCGGACCGGGTGGGCGGTATGCCGAACTCGGTTCCGCCCCGGTCGTGTTGAGCGGCTATGGGCCGCTCCGGCCGTGATGCGCCCGACTCGGGACAGCCTGAGGGATATGTGGAACTTGGTCCCGGCTGCGGCCTGTTGGGCGGCCGGGGCCGTTCCGCCGCGACACGCCGGAGCGGATTCGGGTGTGACTGAAGAGTTGGTAAGAAATCCCCCGGAATCAGCCGCAGCAGCCGCCGCCGCAGCACCCGCCTCCGCCGCCACTCGAACGCGGTGCGGGCGTAGGCGCGGACGCCGAACCACCCCTGGCGACAGCGACCGTCGACAGCAGTTTGACGGTGTCGTCGTGCCCGGCCGGACAGGCCGCGGGAGCGGCGGATTCGGCCATGGGGCGGCTCAGTTCAAAGGTGTCGCCGCAGGTCCGGCAGCGGTACTCGTAGCGAGGCATGCGCACAGGTTAGCCGGAACGTGCCGCCGTCCGTAGGGCTCCGGGGCCTTCGTCGGGCGTGGCGGATCGAGCTTCCCGGGGCGCGAGTGAGGGCTGGTCGAAGGGGTGAACCGGTGAACTCCGGTGCCCCTTGAGCTTTTTTGTCTCGTTGCCGATCGAAGGGATCGCATTGGTCGCTGATAATTTAATAGGGCCGCGACGAGCCGCAAGGTCGGGGAGGGGGGCTCGCAGCCGCGAAAGCGGCCGCTGCAACTACCCGCGCGCGCAATTCCGAAGTGCGGAGGGAGACGCAGTCGTGACCAGGACATGGCATCGCAACGATGCTCCGAATCCCCTGTCTTTGGGCCGTCCGGGCGCAGGAGCGCGCCGTGGCTAGCCCAACCGGATCGCAGCGCGGTCGCGGCAGCCGCCGCAAGCCCTCGCAGCCCACCCCGCTGTCCGGACTCGCCGCACGCCTCGTGCCGCTCGCCCGTCGCCTCAGACCCGCCTACCCGCGCCCCGGGCGGGCCGGTTGGCGACGCTGGCTGCCCTCCTGGCGGCAGTGGCTCGGCGGCATCGCGCTGTCCATCGGCCTGAGCGGCTCGCTGCTCGTCATCGCTTACGCCGCAACGGACATACCCCAGAACCTGAACACATATGCCACCCAGCAGGACAATGTCTACTTCTGGTCGGACGGCACACCGATGGCCCGTACCGGCTGGGTGCGTCGCCAGGCCATGCCCCTGAAGGACATACCCGAGGACGTGCGCTCGGCGGTCCTCGCGGCGGAGAACGAGAGCTTCTACACCGACCCCGGAATCTCCGCCAAGGGCCTGGCCCGCGCCCTGGTGCGCACGGTCGGCCAGGGAGACACCCAGGGCGGCTCCACCATCACCCAGCAGTACGTCAAGAACGTCTACTTGACCCAGAACCGTTCGGTGACCCGCAAGTTCACCGAGGCCATGATCGCCCTCAAGCTCGACAACAAGATGAGCAAGGACAAGATCCTCGAGGGCTATCTCAACACCAGCTGGTTCGGGCGCGGCACCTATGGCCTCCAGCGGGCCTCGCAGGCCTACTACGGCAAGGACGTGAGCCGCCTCAACGCCAGCGAGGGGGCCTTCCTCGCCGCACTCCTCAAGGGCGCGGGCCTCTACGACCCCACCTTGAGCAAGGCCAACCACCAGCGGGCCGTGGAGCGTTGGTCCTGGATCCTCGACCGCATGGTCGAGTACGGCAAACTGTCGCAGGCCGAGCGGGACACGTACACGAAGTTCCCCGAGCCGATCAAGCAGACCGGGAGCTACGACACCGGAAAGCAGAGCGACTACCTGGTCGAACTGGCGACCCAGTACGCCAAGAAGGCCGGGCACATCTCGGACCGGGACTTCGACCTCGGCGGCTACCAGATCTACACGACCTTCGACCGCAAGCGGGAGACCGCGCTCACCGACGTCGTGGCCAAGGCCCGCAAGCAGGCGAAGAAGGACCACCCGGACGACGCGAAGAGCGCTCACTACGGTGCCGCCTCGATCGCCACCGACGGACGGGTCCTCGCCGTCTACGGCGGTCCCGACCACCGTGAACAGGGCTACAACGAGTCCAACGCCACGACCGTTCCGGCCGGTTCGGCCTTCCTGCCGTTCGTCTACGCCGCCGCCCTGGAGAACGGCGTCCGCAAGACCCGCGAAGGCGCTGCCACACCGGTCACCCCCAACTCCCTCTACAACGGCGACGACGGCGTCCCGGTCAGCACGCCCGAGGGCCCCTACTGGGACCGCGGCGGCAAGAAGGTCGCCGCCCACAACGAGGGTAAGAGGAACTACGGCCAGATCACGCTGCGTTCGGCGCTCGCCGCGAACGTGAACACCCCGTTCATGCAGCTCGGCATGGACGCCGGTCTGGACAAGGTGCGCGGGACCGCCGAGGCGTCGGGTCTGCTGTCCTCCAGCATCGGACCGCAGGTGCCCGGTCTGTCCCTCGGCACCTCCACGCCCAGCGCGATCCGCATGGCCAGTTCGTACGCCACCTTCGCCGCAGGCGGAACGCACTTCGAGCCGTACTCCGTGCGCCGCATCACCCGCAACGGTGCCCACGTCCGACTGGACATGCCCGCACCCCATCGCGCCATGCGCGCGGAGGTGGCCCGCCAGGTCACCGAGGCGCTCTCGGACTCCTTCCGCACCGGTCACCCCGGCGCGGCCCCCCTCGCGGCGCAGGTGGCCGGCAAACGGGGCGCCACTCTGGACGACAAGGCGGCCTGGTACGTGGGCTCGAACCGTTCCGTGTCGACGGCGGTGGTCCTGTACCGCATCGACCTGACCAAGAGCCTCGAACCGCTTCCGCTCAAGGGGATCGCCGGTGCACCCGTCGCCGACGTGCCGTACGGCATCTGGTCCGGTGCCATGAGCCCGCTTCGCTGACCCCGTCGGCCGACCGTCCGGCTCGGCCCCCGCCGACGGCCACCCGATGGCCGCGCCACGCTCCTTCCAGCCCCCTCGCAGAATGTGCCCCGTATGAACTCGAAGCACAGCCGGCGCCGTCGCCGTGAGCCCGATCCCGGTTCTGCCGCCGCCTCCGCACGCCAGGGCTTCGCGGCCATGACGGCCTTCCTCGTCGTCACGTCCTTGACCGCCACCTACCTCGCCCTGAACGAGGACCACACCACACCGGCCGCGTCCGCCCGCGCGCACGGTTCCGACGCGTCCAAGGTGAAGAAGGAACCGGTGTGGGACGGGAAGACCCATGTGCTGGGCGACGGCTCCACGTCCTACACCGGCCCGCAGAAGGGCGAGTTGAAGGCCGTACCGCTCAAGCCCGGTGAGAAGCCGCCCCAGTTCGTCGTCTTCTCCTGGGACGGCGCCCTCCAGGGCGACGACCAGCTCTTCTCGCACTACCGGGAGCTGGCCCAGCAGTACAACGCCCACATGACGTTCTTCCTGACCGGCATCTACCTGCTGCCCAAGGACAAGAAGACGCTCTACGAACCGCCTATGCACTCGCCGGGCTCGGCGGCCATCAGCTACGCCACCGACGAGCACCTGCGCGCCACGCTGGAGGAACTCGGCAAGGCGTGGAAGCAGGGCAACGAGATCGGCACCCACTTCAACGGCCACTTCTGCGGCGACAAGGGCGGCGGGGACTGGAGCGTGACGGAGTGGGAGAGCGAGATCAACCAGTTCTTCTCCTTCGTCGAGAAGTGGAAGACCAACACCGGCTACACCGACCTTGCGCCCCTGCCCTTCGACCCGGCCCGTGCCATCAGCGGCGGGCGCGCGCCCTGCCTCGAAGGCCAGAAGAACCTGCTCAAGGCCATGAAGGCCACGGCCAAGAAGTACAACTGGCGCTACGACGCCAGCTCCGCGGGCGACTTCCAGATATGGCCCAAGAAGAAGGAGGGCGTATGGGACTTCCCGCTCCAGATGCTCCCCTACGAGAACGGCAAGTACCAAGGCCTGTCCATGGACTTCAACTTCCTCTACAACCAGTCCGACGGTGAGACCGAGGGAGACCCGGCCAAGTACCCGGAGTGGGAACAGGAGACCGTCAAGTCCTACGACGCCGGTTTCAACCGCGTCTACTACGGCAGCCGGGCACCGCTGTTCATCGGCAACCACTTCGAGGACTGGAACGGCGGCATCTACATGAAAGCCATCGACCAGGTCATCAAGAACGTGTGCACGAAGAAGGGCGTTCGCTGTGTGTCCTTCCAAGAGCTGACCAACTGGCTCGACGTGCAGAAGCCAGAGACCCTGGAACGCCTGCGCAGCCTGGACCCCGCCCAGTCGCCGGACTGGTCGACCGTGGTGAAGTAGGCCTCGCCATGGGGCCGGTGGCCCAGCGGCAACGCCTTGAGATTCAACTTACCTCCGACATAAGGGACTTGGTTGTAGCCGACGCGAACTCCCCCCGGATTCAGCACAGTTGAGTGGGACATGTAAAGATTCCCTTCCCTGGAGTCCGACCGGGGATCAAGGAGAATCATCAGTGATAGCGAAGAATCTGAGCCGCAGTTGCTCGACCGTGGGGGCGATCACCCTCTCCGCCCTCCTGCTGCCCCTGTCCGCCGCCCACGCGGCGGCCCCCGCTCCCCGGGTGACCGCGTCGACGGCCGACGCCTTCGGCCGCGTGGCCGACGCCGTGTTCACCGACCGCACGGCCGCCCTGCTGGACCGGGCCCCGACGGCCCGTACGGCTCTGAAGGCGACCACGGCGGGCATAAGGGTGTCCGACACCCTCGCGCACACCGAGAACACCGCGGTCTCCTCGCTGCACGGCACCCGGTCCCGCCTCGCGGCCCTCGGCGAGGCCTACAGCGCCGCCGACACCCGGGTCGCCGTGAACAGAACCCGGGTGACGGGACAGCGGGCCACCGCCTGGGTCACCGAGACCACTACTCTCACCTACCAAAGGATCCGCGGCGACGAGCCCGCCACCACGGGCTTTCGCGCACACCACGTACTGACCTTCGCCGCCCAGTCGGACGGCACCTGGAAGCTGACGGGCGAGCGCTCGACGGACAAGGGTCCCCGGCAGGTCAACGAACCCGTCACGACGACGCCCCGCAGGACCACGATGGCCGCTGTCGACGCCCCCCGGGCAGCGACCACGTACCCCGCGCCCGCCAACGCCAAGACGCTCACCGGCGGCCCGTACGACTACGCGGCCATGGCGACGTACGCCGAGACGTACTGGAAGAACTACAACCCCGCCTACCGCAGCTTCAACTCCGTCGGCGGCGACTGCACCAACTACGTCAGCCAGTCCCTGAAGGCGGGCGGCTGGGCGCCGGTCACCAGCTCCGACGAGGACTACGGCACCTGGAACTACAGCGCGACCACACAGACCGACACCTGGGTCGGCGTCAACGAGTTGTCCTGGTTCACCCAGACCGCCCGGCGCTCCACGCCCCTGGCGAACGTCTACCAGATGGACGTCGGTGACGTGATGCAGATGGACTTCGACAAGGACGGGTCCAAGGACCACTCCATGATCACGTCGTACCGGAGCAGCGGCGGGGTGCCGTACCTGACCTACCACGACACCGACACCTATCGCCGGTCGGTGTCGAGCCTCCTCGCGTCGTACCCGAACTCGGCGTACTACGCGTACCGCACCTGATCAGTGCCCCGGCACGGCCCTGTGACGCGACGAACGGGTGCGTCGCGGGGCCGTGCCGGGGTCCGCGACGGCCGCTAGGGCATACCTGCCGCCCGCCGCTAGGGCATGCCTGCCGCCCGCCGCTAGGACATACCTGCCGCCTGCCGCCTGCCGCCTGCCGCCTGCCGCCTGCCGCCTGCCGCTAGGGCATACCTGCCGCTTGCCGCGGGGACGCAGCCTTCCTCGCCCGGGGGCTGGGCTTCCCCGCCCTTCTCAGACGCCGCCGCGCTCCTCGCGGATCTGCGCGACCACCCGCGCCACCGTCTGGCGCACCGCCTCCGTCTCGGTCAGGAAGTGCCAGTAGTCGGGGTGCCGGCCCTCCAGCGTGGCGACGGCCCGGTCGAGCCGGGCGACGGAGTCGTCGAGCGGACCGGCCTGCCGGGGGTCGGGGGTGGTGCGGCCGGCCATGGCCAGCCGCTGCGCGTCCCGGATCGCGAACCGGGTGCGGTCGATCTCCTGCTGGGGATCCTTCTGCACGGCGTTCAGCCGCCGCAGCCGGTCACCGGCCGCCGACACGGCCTCGTCGGTGCTGTTCAGCAGCGCGCGCACGGTCGCCAGCAGCGACGCCGCGTCCGGCCAGCGCTGCGCCTCGCGCGCGGTCCGCGCCTCCTTCAGCTTCGCCTCGGCCTGCCGTACGTTCTCCGCGGCCTGCTCCGGCACATGCTGGAGGTCCTGCCAGCACTCCGCCGTGAACCGCCGCCGCAGCTCGCTCAGCACGGGCTCCACCTGCCCCGAGCGGGTCGTCAGCGCCTGCGCGCGGGTCCGCAGCGAAACGAGCCGGTGGTCGATCTCGGCGGCTCGCTCCGGCAGCCGCTCCGCCTCCGAGCGGACCGCCGCGGCCTCCCGCGACACCCGCTCGGCACGCTCCAGCGTCTCCGGCACGCCGTGCTGCCCGGCGCCCCGATTGAGCTTGGTCAGCTCGGGTCCGAGAGCGGCGAGCCGGGCGGCGAGATCGTCGGCCTTCAGCCCCGACTGCCGTACGGAATCGAGGGCGTTCGAGGCGGCGAGCAGCGCCTGCCGGGCGCGCTCGACGGCCGGGGCCAGCCGGGCGAGCTGGGTCTCGGCCTTGCCGAGCAGCGGCCCGAGACTCTGCTCGAACCGGTCCAGGTCGGCCTTCACACGGCCCAGTTCGTCCTTCGCGGCGACGAGTTCGCCGCGGGCCCGCGCCGCGACCGACGCCTCCAGCTCGTCCCGGTCCAGATCATGGGCGTCGACGGCGGTGATGTACTTCTGGCTGGCCTCGTCGATCCGCCGCCCCAGCGCCTCGAAGTCGGAGACCACGCGCCGGGCGGCCGGGGAGTCGTCCACGGCCGTGATGGTCTCGATCGAGATCCGCAGGTCGCGCTGGGCGGTGTCGAGTTCGTAGAACGCCGCCGCGGCGGCGTCCTTGGCGGCCTGCGCCTCGGCCCGCTGGCCCTCGGACCGCCCGCCGAACCAGCGCCGCGTGCCGCCTCCCGCGAAGGCCGCGGGCAGCACGAGGGCGGCGAACAAGGGCAGGGCGACGAGCGTGAGCACGTCACGGCCGGCGGACGGACGAGGACGACGCACCGGCCGCTCCGGTCGCTTCGGCGATGGGCCCCGCCGGGCGGCAAGAGGGTGTGCAGGCCGCGCGGCTCCCGCGAACGGCGAATACGGCTGCGAAGGTGTCGCCGTCACATCCCTCTCCCGTGCTGTCATCCGCCTTGCCCGGCTGTCATTCTCCCACCGGTTGAAGACGAACACACGGGCCGGTCAGTTCGCTGTTCGTACCGTGATCTTTCCGTCGCCGGTGTGCGCGGAGACCCGGTGGGAGCTGGAGTCGTCGCGGGGCACGTCCACCTGGACCGAGCCGTCACCGCTTCCGGCCGTCACCCGGTAGGTGGCCCGGGGCAGCACGATCGAGACGGAGCCGTCGCCGCTGCGGGAGTCCACCAGGTCCGGCACGGAGCCGAGTTCGAGGCGTACCGAGCCGTCCTCGGTACGGGCGCGCACGCTGCGGGCGTCCACGCCGACCGCCCGGATCGAGCCGTCGCCGCTGCGCAGATCCAGCGCGCCCGAGGAGTCGCTGACCCGCACCGAACCGTCCGCCGTACGGATGCTCAGCGCTTCCTCGAAGCCCTGCGCGCTCACACTTCCGTCTCCGTCCTCGACCTTGACGGCCACCCCGCGCGGCACCACGATCCGGTGCCGGGCGGAGCAGTCGGCGACGACTCCCGAGCACTTCATCCGCAGCACCAGCCGGTCGCCGTCCTCCATCGCCCAGGTGACCCTGGGGTCCCCGCCGAGCGTGACATGCCCCTGGAACCACCGGGTGACCTGGACCTCGCCGGCCTTCGCGGAGTCCGACACCACCAGATCGAGCGCGGAGTCGTCCGAGTCGACGGTCAGGGTCCGCCCGTGCAGCCCGAAGGACCGCTGCTCGGGATGCTTGTCGTCCCCGGCCGCCGCACCGCACGCGGTTGCGCCCACGACGACCGCGAGCACGACACCGCTGACGGCGGCGGCACGGGTGCGGGTGGCGCGTACGGCGCTGTGGGTGCGGTTCCGGGTGGCGCTGCTGGTACGCGTGCGGGTCATGGCTGATCTCCCCCTGAGACGGTCTGCGAGACGCTTCGACCTTCGACCGGAGCCGGTCCGCGAAGCCTCTCCGACGGTAGCCACCCACGGAGCCCGGTACGATCCGGCCCGCTCCCGGATATGGGGTGGGGAAAACCCCCGGGGCAGCGCCGGCCAGGCCTCGCCCCGCCCTCCGCCTCGCCCCGCTCTCCGCCGAGCCACTCACTCGCCGGATACGGGTTTGCGGGGCACACCCCCGGGCAATGTAGGCTGTCGACTCGTCCTGGGCGCGTAGCTCAGCGGTAGAGCGCCGCCCTTACAAGGCGGATGTCGGCGGTTCGAAACCGTCCGCGCCCACCAGGCCAAAGACCCCCAGCCGATCATGGCTGAGGGTCTTTGACATCGCTGGGAGCTCTGCCTGGCCGGACTTGCTCCGACGATCACCCGCAAGGACACCACGGCCGGCTGGGCGAAAGCATGCACGTCGAACGGATGATCCTTCGGCCACCGGCAGCTTCGCCGGCAATGCCGCGGCCACCGCCAGCTGTCCCGCCGGGGAAACGCTCACGGGTGGCGGAGCCAACGTGACATCCGGTAACGCCTACACCCAGAACTACAAGCTCGTCTCCAGCTTCCCGAATGGCAACCAGCAGTGATGGGCCTACGCCACCAACATGGACCCCAACACCCCAGGCAAGCTCAGGGCGTACGCCATCTGCGCCAAGGTCGCCAACGTGGACGTGGTCACCGCCCCGTAAGTGAGCGCACCCAATTGCCGCTCGGGCCCGTCAACGTCAGCGTTGGCGGGCTTCATCGGAGCCATACAGGGATCACGGCGACGCCGAATCAGGCAGACAGGAGCGAGCCCTCGAGGCCGTGCCGCTCGTGCCAGAACGGGCGGGGACTCACGGGTAATCAGGGTTCGAGGCGGGCACACGACGGGACTCCGCTCAGGGCAGGTAATCCCAGGTCATGCCCGAGATCGCCCAACCTCGCTCCTAAAGCGGTTCTCACAGGTTCGAATCCTGCCGGCGGCACCAACGCGACGGCCCCGGACCGACCTTGGTCCGGGGCAAAACGTATTGCCGCCCGTGATCCACAATGGGCGCCGACAGCCCAGGGTCCTGAGGGCACACGTGCGCGCGGAGTGTCCGATCGTGCAGGCACGAGCGGGGAACACCGGGGAACTTCGAATCGCCAGTGGCGGCAGCGTCGGGTTTGCCACCGGGTTCGCAGGTCGGTCCTACTCGCCAGTCTTGCTGAACACGGCCTTGACCAGACTGGCGTCTCCGGTGTAAACCCTCATGCGCTGCACGTTCCCGTCGGCAAGCGTGAGATCGAATCCGGCAGTGCCCATGAAGAGGTGCTTGTCCGCGGGGGCGATAGTGGTGGTGGCAAGCGGGATCGTCAGCGCATCCTTGCCGACCCTGGCTTCCCATATGGCGTCCGCGGAGTTCGACAGGCGCAACTCGCCCCACTGCGCCTTGACCCTGCTGTCCGGCATGACGAACAGTGCACGTGCCCGGAGTTCAACGCCCTGTTGGAAGTCGGCCACGTCCTTCGCCGAGCTGACCGGGGTCCTACGGATGGCGGCCACCCAGCGGAAGAACGGAGGCGTACTGCCAAAGGATGATCTAGAGGAGATTGTCACGGGCTGCATGCTCGCACTCCACATACCTGCTCTACAAGGTGCGTCAGACCGCCCCTGTCGAAGCGACCACACACACGACAGCCGTCCGGGGACTCACTGACCAGACTCCCTTGCCTGTGGGCCGCCTCGGGTTCGTCGCATCGAGTTCTGTGATCCGGACGACAATCCCGCCCATGGTGATAAGCCCAGGTGGCAGCTGCGTGGTGCTGTGCATCCAACGGCTTGACGCCTGGAGGTGGGTGCCGGACAAGACGCGGAGGCCGCATACGACCTTTCCGGCCTTGGCCAGCCGCTCGCCTCGCCTCTTGATGACCCGGTCTCCGGCCAGACCTCCTAGCAGCCCACCGAGTGGATCTCCCAACAGCCCAGCATCGCTCCCCCTTCCAGGCGGTTGTAACGGATCAGAAGCGCCGTGCCCCAGTTGTGCTCGATCGAGCGGGAAACCACGGCGAACCGCGGGCGCTCCCGGGCAGCAGGCAGCGCAACGGCCGCTGACCGATTTACCTGGTCAGGGGCCGTTACGTGTTCGCTCTGCGTCATGGCGCTTTCCAGGGATCGTGACTTTCAGCTGTCGATCGCTTGGCGGACGAGTGCGTGGAGCTGCTCGGCTACGTGGTCGAGGGGCTGGGCGCTTCGTTTGGCGCGGCACATCACGATGGAGCCCTCGACCGACGCGACAACGAGGGCGGCGAGCTGTGGCGCCTGCTCAGGGTCCGCGCCATGCTCGCGCAAGGAGTTGGCGAGGAGAGTTTCCCAGCCGTCGAAGGCCTCGGCCGCCGCGGCGAGAGTGGCGGGGACCTCATCGACCTGGGGCTCCTCGATGGACACCGCGAGCACCGGGCAGCCCGCCCGAAAGTCGCTTGCGACGACGATGTCGCGCCACAGGGCGAGGAACGCCTGTAGTCCGGCGACGGGGCCGGCCTGGAGTTCCTTGCGCAGCATGCGGGCGACCGTCTCGCCGGCGTAGCGGACGGCTTCGGTGGCCAGTTGCTCCTTGCCGTCGGGGAAGTAGTGATACGTGGACCCGAGCGGAGCCTTGGCGTGCTTGGCCAGCTCACGCACGCTGGTGGCGTTCAGCCCACGTCTGCTGATCATGTCTGCCGCACCGGCGACGATCCGGTCGCGAGCCTGCGGGCTGGGCTTGGTCATCCACATCCCCCTCTGGATATAACGACCGTCATAGTCTAGCGTGCACCTTCGATATAACGACTGTCATAAACCTTGTGATGGTCGATGCCGAGGAGGACCCGCCATGCCGATGATCCAGCTCACCGCTCCCCGCGGATCCCTCACGCCCGAAGGCCGTGAAAGCGTTCAGGGCGCCCTGGCCGGCGTACTGCTGCGGTGGGAGGGTGCGCCGGACACGCCGTTCTTCAGGGCTCAGGAGTGGAGCTATCTGAACGAGCTGCCCGAGGGCGCGCAGACCACCGCCGAGGACGACGCTCCGCGCTTCCTCGTGAACGTGACCGTGCCGCAGGGTGCTCTCTCCGGGCGTCGCAAATCCGGGATGGTCACCGAGGTCACCTCTGTGGTCCTCGAGGCCGCCGGGCTGTCCGAAGCGGACGCCCTGCGGGTATGGGTGCTCATCCACGAGCAGGCCGACGGCACCTGGGGGGGGCCGGGGGATCCGTCATCCGCTTCGCCGACCTGGTCGCTCTCGCCCAGGACGCAAAGTCACCGAAGGCCGATGCTTGAGCTGACGCATGTCGGCCGGCACACAGCTGAGGGCGCGCTACGCCACCGGCCCGGAATCGGTACGGCGCCATCTCCGAGACCTGCACCTCAACCAACCCCCGCTCGCCCACTTTGAAGGAGCCGCCATGCCCACGCTCGACCGTCAGGACAACGTCTTCGTCCTCGATCTCGGAGACGGAGAGAACCGCTTCCACCCCGACTGGATCGCCTCTGCCAACGCCGCGCTGGACGAAGTGGACAAGGCGGAAGGCCCCCGGGCACTGGTGACGGCGGCCACGGGGAAGTTCTACTCCAACGGCCTGGACCTGGACTGGCTGTTCACCCACGCTGACCAGCACGACACCTACGTCGTCTCCGTCCACGAACTCTTCGCGCGGGTGCTGTCCCTGCCGGTCATCACCGTGGCCGCCCTGCAAGGACATACCTTCGCGGCCGGCGCCATGTTCTCCCTGGCACACGACTTCCGCGTGATGCGCGCCGACCGCGGCTTCTGGTGCCTGCCCGAAGCCGACATCAACATCCCCTTCACCCGGGGCATGTCCGCCCTCATCCAGTCCCGGCTCACACCGCAGACCGCACACGAGGCCATGCTCACCGCCCGCCGCTACCCGGGCACCGACGCGCTGGCCTCCGGCGTCGTCGACGCCGCCGTGGCCGAGGACGCCGTCCGCTCCACCGCCATCGAGATCGCCCAGAGGCAGGCCACCAAGGCTGGCGACACCCTCGGCACCATCAAGGCCCGTATGTACGCCCAGGCCCTGACCACCCTCCGGGACACCGCCAAGCCGCTCGGCTAGGGCTCTCCCAGGCACTCATCTGCTCGAGCGTGCCGAAGACGCGCCCCAGAAGCCTTAGAAGCTGAGGGGTACACCGCGACACCCCCGCTCGGGCCGTCCCCGGGCCGTGCGAGGGTGCTCAACAGCGACCAACGCTGACAACCACTGACAGCTAAGTCGCAGGTCGCAGCGTTGGTCGATTACACGGCCGCAGGTCAAAGAACCGGGGCGTGACTTCTTCGGCTTCTGGTCAGAGCCGAACCCGCTGTTCACGGCTCTTCCTGAAGCTCGCGCTACTCAGGCGGTGCTGCTCTGAGCTACCTGTCATGTGCGTAGTGAACACCAGGCCGGACGGTAAGGCAGAGCCGGTCAACTGCCCAGTGAACCCGTGCGCTCGGGCCTCACGGCAGTGCTGAGCAGTCCCCCCCCCGGGGGATCACCTACTCGGAGCGCTGGGGATCACCGGGCCAGGCCCGGGCCATCCTTCAGCTCGACGCGCGCGCCCCCTATAACGGCGTGTCACGCGTGTGCTTCAGCCGCATCCGGGCGTCGACCTTGTCCGGAGGAGCGACGTCCGACCAGAAGCGGTGGCCCGAGACGAACACGGTGAGTTCGCGCTCGCGTTGGCGGAGCTTCTCGACCTCTGCCTGTTCGTCGGCGGTCCAGCCGGGGGAGGCGGGGCGCTCCACCTTGCGCCAGCCGCCGGTGTCACTGAAGCCGTCCAGTGGCTCCACCGACCAGGGGAGCCGCTTCAGCAGGGCCAGTAGCTCGGCCCGGACCTGATGCAGCTCCTCCTGACCGGCGAGGAGGTCACTCGGAAAGTCATAGGTCGCAGCCACGCGGCAATGCTACGCCTGTTCGATTTTGTGATGCGAGTTCCTTCCGGGACTTCACGCGAACGGGTGTTCCGAACAGGTGTTCCGATGGCGTGTGACCTGGGGGAATGCTTCGCCGGCCGGGGTGTGCGCCGTGGTGAACCCGGGCCGGTCGGGCCGGTCGCGACTCGGTGCGCCCGGAGGGGTTGTCCAGGCAAAACTGAACAGTCTCAACTGGACAGTTTGGGCTGGGCGATTTACGGTGACGGTATGGATCACAGTGGCGTTCGGCCGGGCGACGCGGGCGTCTCGGATTCCGCGGCGCGTGCCGCGCAGGATCTGCGGGTCGCGTTCAGCCTGCTCCGGCGGCGGATCCGCGAGGTCTCCGAGAAGCAGGACCTCACGCCCTCCCAGATCTCCGCGCTCACCCTGGTGAGCAAGAGCGGGGCCGCCACAGCGAGTGCGCTGGCGGCGACCGAGGGAGTGCGCCCGCAGTCGATGGCCGCCACGCTCGCGGCCCTCGACCAGTACGGACTCATTCAGCGCAATCCGGACCCCGGGGACGGTCGGCGTCAGCTGGTCACGCTCACGGACGCCGGGCGTGAGCGCGTCGAAGGCACCCGGCAGGCCCGTTCGGAGTGGCTCGCCCGAGCCTTCCAGGACCGGTGTACCGAGGACGAGCGGCAGACGGTCATCGAGGCGATGGCCCTGCTGGAACGGCTCACCCGGCCGTGATACCCGCACTCCGGGACTGGCTCCAGCTCCGCCTCACCCCCGCGCGTCACCGCCCGCCCGACCGTTTCGACCGCCGACTGATCGCCCCTATGGTGCTCGGTTCCGTGCTGAACCCGGTCAACTCCTCCATGATCGCGGTGGCGTTGGTGCCGATCGGCAGAGCGCTCGGGGCGTCGCCGGCGGAGACCGCGTGGCTGGTCTCCGGGCTCTATCTCGCCACCGCCGTGGGGCAGCCCGTCATCGGACGGCTCGTCGATCTGTACGGCCCCCGCCGCCTCTACCTCGTCGGTACGGCCATGGTGGGCATCGCCGGCCTTCTCGGCGCCCTCTCCCCGAACCTCGGTGCGCTGGTCGCCGCCCGGGTACTGCTCGGATTCGGCACCTCGGCCGCGTACCCCGCCGCTATGCACCTCACCCGCAGTGAGGCCGAACGCACCGGGCAGGGCAGCCCGGCCGGAGTGCTGACCGCGCTCGCCGTCTCCGCCCAGACCGTCGCCGTGGTCGGGCCCACTCTGGGCGGCCTGCTCATCGGCTTGGGCGGCTGGCGCACCATCTTCCTCGTCAACGTGCCACTGTCGCTGGCCTGTCTGATCCTCGGAGCGTTGCGGCTGCCGAAGATGCGGCCGTCAGAGGTACGGCCGTCCAAGGTACGGCTGTCGAAGGTTCCGGCGCCGACTCCGCACCCGAACGCGAGCGCCCCGGACCGCACGTACGCCCCGAAGCCCACGACTGCGCGGGACGAGCCCCACCAGCCCCCCGAGCCCCGCGTACCCGCCGCGCGTGGGGTCGACCTCATCGGCATGGTCCTCTTCGCCGCCCTGCTCGTCTCACTGATGCTGTTCCTGATGAAGCCGCGGGCCGCCGACTGGTATCTGCCGGTGCTCGCGCTCGTCGCCGGAGGCGCCTTCGCGCGGCGGGAACTCCGGGTCCCGGAGCCGTTCATCGACCTGCGGGTGCTCGGCGGCAACGGACCCATGCTGGCCACCTTCCTGCGCCAGTTCCTCAGCTACACCACCGCGTACGCCTTCCTCTACGGGTTCACACAGTGGATGGAGGAGGGGTACGGGCTGCACGCGGCCGGCGCCGGGCTCGTTCTGCTGCCGCTGTCGCTGAGTGGACTTGTCGTCTCCGGCGTCACGGGGCGGCGGGAGGCCGTCCGCGGCAAGCTGGTGGTCGGGAGTCTCGTCCAGATCGCCGGGTGCGCGGCGCTGCTGACCATGAACTCCGCCAGCGCGATCTGGCTGCTGGCCGGCGTAGGCGTCCTCATGGGTGTTCCGCAGGGTCTCAATGGCCTGGCCAACCAGAACGCCCTGTACCGGCAGGCCGACCCCGCCCGGATGGGCTCCGCGGCCGGACTGCTGCGCACCTTCACCTACCTCGGTGCGATGGCCGCCTCCGCCGCCGACGCCGCCTTCTTCACGCACGGCGCCGACACCGGCGGCCTGCACCATCTGGCCCTCTTCATGCTCGCCGGGGCAGTGCTGCTCCTGGCGGTGACCCTCATCGACCGATCCCTGCGCGATCTCATCCCCCGAAAGGCCTGACCATGGCAGTCACCACGCTCGACCCCCGCACCGCGCTCGTCCTCATCGACCTCCAGCACGGCATCGTCGGCAACCCGGGCCTCGCCCCGCACGCCGCCGCCGACGTCGTGGAGCGATCCGTCCGGCTCGCGGACGCCTTCCGCGGCCACGACCTCCCGGTCGTCATCGTCCGGGTCACTGCCGCCGCCGACGGCGCGGACGCCGTACCCGGCCGCATCGACGGCCCGAGCCGCGGCCGCTCGTTCCCGGAGGGCTGGGACGTCATCGTCGAGGAACTGGCCGGGCACCCCGGGGACATCAACGTGACCAAGCGGAACTGGGGCGCTTTCTACGGCACCGACCTCGACCTGCAGCTGCGCCGTCGCGGGATCACCCAGATCGTGCTGGCCGGCATCGCCACCAGCATCGGTGTGGAGTCCTCCGCCCGCGCCGCCCACGAACACGGCTACCACGTCACCCTCGCCACCGACGCCATGTCCGACCTCGACCCCGAGACGCACCGCAACAGCGTCGAGCGGATCTTCCCCCGCCTCGGAGAGAGCGGGACGACCGAGGAGATCGTCGAGCTGCTCGACAAGACCCGGGCCTGAGCGGCCAACTCCGCTGGGCCGCAGCTACCTTGGGGTCCATGACCCTGGATGATCTTCGTGTGTTCGTCGCCGTCTGCCGGGCCGGGAGCCTGAGCGCCGTGGCCCGGGAGCTGGGCTGTACGCAGTCGGCGGTGAGCCAGCACGTACGCCGGCTGGAACGGGAGGTCGGGGTCGGCCTCGTCGAGCGGCAGGCCCGGGGCGTGGTGCCCACCCGCGCCGGGCGGGTCCTCGAACGGGCCGCCGCCGACGGGATGGCCGGCCTCGACCTCGCGCTGCGCCGGCTCGACGAGCTGGCGCGCGGGGGCGCCGGGACGGTACGGATCGCCACCGGCGGTACCACCGTGCGGCACTTCATGTCCGGGGCCGTGGTCGAATTCCGCCGGCGGTACCCCAAGGTGAGCCTGGAGTTCCAGACCGAGAACTCCAGCCGCGGCTGCTTCGACGCGCTCGCCCGCCACGGCCTCGACCTCGCCTGGATCACCCTCGGTCCGCCCGTACGCGGGGTCGAGCAGCGGGCCGTCGCCGAACTCCCCTGGGTGCTCGCCGTACGCGCCGACGACGAACTCGCCCTGCGGGAGCGGATCGAGGCGGAGGAACTGGCCGGACTGCGGATCGTCGGTCTGCCCGAGAACTCCACCTCACGGGCCCATCTCGACGCCGTCTACCGGGAGTTGGGGATACCGGCGAGCGCCTCCGACACCAGCGTCGCCGACTGGGACACCGCGATCCTGCTCGCCGAACTCGGCCTCGGCCACGCCGTCGTCCCCGACCTGCCCGGTCTGCGCGGCCCCGGACACCCCGGCCTTCGCTTCCTCCCCGTACCGGCCCTGCCGCCCCTCACGGTCGGCTGGGCCGTACGTCAGTGGGACGCCCTGTCACCCGTGGCACACGAGTTCGCCGACACGGTGGTCCGGCACTGTGCGGGTGCGGGTGCGGGTGCGGGCGATGGGACGGTGGCGGGGGACTGACGCCGACACCGGTCCCGTAAGCCCCCGGACGTCGTCGGGTGGGGCCGCTCGGTCTCGTAGGACCCGGACGGCATCGGGCGCCGCCCGGTTCTCGCCGGCCCAAGCCGCTGCCGGGCGCCGCCCCGGTCCCGTAGCCCGGATGTCGTCGACCGCCGCCCCGGTCCCTGAGCCACCCCGGACGTCATCGGGCCTCGCCCCGCCGTCAGTTGCCCGCGTCGGCGGTGGGCGTCAGGGCCCGGACCAGCCCGCTCGCCACCGGTACCGGCACCCCGGTCCGCTCCGCCGCCCGCAGCAACGCACCGCCGATCGCGTCGAGTTCGAGTGTTCGGCCCGCCTCGGCGTCGCGCTGCATGGAGGACTTGGTGGCCGCCGGGAACGCGTCGTAGCGGGCGAGGGCGGCCGCAGGATCGACGGGCGCTCCGCAAGCGCGGCCGACCGCCGCCGTCTCCTCGACGAGGGCTGCCAGCTCCCCACGGTGCAGGGTGCGTACGTCGCCCACCGGCACCCCGTACCGCGTCGTCAGCAGTGCGAACGGCGCGAGGAACGACATCTTCGCCCAGAGCGTCGCCGCCTCGTCGTCCTGGACCCGGACGCGCACCCCGGCCCACTCCAGGGCCCCGGCGAGTGTCTCGACCCGCGCTCGGGGTGCCGTGTCGGCGGTCAGGTCGACCTCGGCGAAGGGGCTGCCGTGCTCGATCACTCCCGGCGCGATCCGCGTCGACTCCACGCGGATCACCGCGGGGGCCACCTGCTCGGGGCGGTAGCGCTCGCGCAGCGGCGCCGGATGCTCGACGCCGTTCAGGAGCGGGACGATCAGGCCCTCCTCGCCCAGGGCCTTCGCCGGCAGGCGCTCCAGCGCGGCGTCCAGGGCCGTCGCCTTGACCGCGATCAGACACGCGTCGGCCGGCTCGCGCAGTTCGGTGTCCGCCGCGACCCGCGCCGTGAAGTCGCCGAAGTGGCCGCTGCGCACCTTGATACCGTCCGCGGCCAGTGTCCGCGCGGTCTGGTCCCCGGCGAGGCAGATCACCCGGTGGCCGGCGCGGGAGAGAAGCGCCGCGAGCAGTCCGCCGACCCCGCCCGGACCCAGCACCGCCACCGTCAGCCTGTCGTTCGCCATATGTCCTCGCTCCTCTCCGCGCGACCCCGGACGGGGCCCCGGCGATGATCACAAGCGGCGGTCACCCGAGTCAATCCTCGGAGAAGCTTGCCAAAGTCCAAGGATTCACTGGGGTGTTGCGGCGGACGGGACCACGGACACCGCTACGGCACCTGTATCGAAGCCCCGGGCTCCAGCAGCCGCAGCCGGTCCGTGAGACCGGCGTCCGCGAAGGCCTTCGTCAGGGTCGAGCCGTCCTGCGTGAAGTGGCCCCAGTGCTCGAAGTGCAGCGGGACGACCCGGGCGGCGCCGAGGATCTCCGCCGCCCGCGCCGCGTCCTCGCTGGTCAGTGTCAGCGGAGCGGCCGGCACCAGCGGGGTCCGCGCCGCGCCGGCGAACAGCACGGCCACGTCGAAGGGGCCCTCCCGGCCCGCGATCTCCCGAACGACGTCCAGGGACGCGTTGTCTCCGCTCACGTACACCTTCGGCAGCCCCTCCCCGGACAGTACGAAGCCGGTCACCTCGCCCACGAGAGGCAGCGAGCCGTCGGGTCCGTGCTGCGCCGGAACGGCCGTCACGCGCAGCACTCCGCCGTCCGGACGCGCCAGTTCGACGGACTCCCAGGGGCGCAGGGCCCGTACGGGCGCGCCGATCCGTTCGTACGCCGAAGCCGTCGACAGGGTCACCGGGGCGTCCTGGAGATACTCGCGCCCGGACGCGTCCAGGTTGTCCGGGTGCTGGTCGTGGGAGAGCAGGACGGCGTCCACCGGGCCGAGCTTCCCGGCCGGCAGCGCGGGCCCGGTGGTCTTCACCAGTTTCCGTGCGCCGACGGGGCACTCGCCGGGAGCGTCGAAGGTCGGATCGGTGAGGAGCCGCAGGCCGCCGATCGCGATGACGGCGGTGGGGCCGCCGACGTAAGTGATCTCCAATGAGGTCATGCTCTGCTCAATCCACGGAACCGGCGGCCGTATTCCCGGCCGTGGCGGCCCTCTTGCGGGGCCGTGGCTGCCCCTCTTGCGCGACCGGTGACCAGGACGGCGCCGGACGCGCGAGACTGGAGTCATGTGCCGCAGCATCAAGACACTTCGCCCGCCCGCGATCCCCGAGGAAGCGACCGAGGAGGAGATCCGCGCCGCCGCTCTGCAGTACGTCCGCAAGGTCTCCGGGTTCCGCGCCCCGGCCGCCCACAACCGTGAGGTCTTCGACCGCGCCGTCGCGGCGGTCGCGGCGGCCACGGCCGAGTTGCTGGACGACCTGGAGGTGCGCGGAGCGGCGACCCAGCGCGCCGGATAGCACTCCGGCGGCCCCGCAGGACAGCCGCGGGCTACGGGGCCGTCAGCCCGCAAGCGCCTGCTCCGTGTCCGCAGCCCCGCACGGCCTCCGCAGGACTGTTAGGTCCCGCAGCCCGCAGCCCGCAGCCCGCAGCCCGCAGCCCGCAGCCCGCAGCCTGTGCTCCGGGGCTCGCGGCGCGCAGCCCGGCAGCCCGCAGCCCGCCGCGGCTCGCGGCCGGTAGCTCGTGGCCGTAGCCGGTCGCCGGTGGCTCGTGGACGCAGTTTGTGGCCGGTACACGTGGTCGGTAGCCGGTAGCCGGTAGCCGGTAGCCGGTAGCCGGTAGCAGGCGGCCGGTGGCTCGCGGCGCCGGTAACCCGGGGCTCAGGCGCCGGTGCTCTGCTCCCGTACCGCGGGCCGGCGCACGAGGTAGGCCGCGCCCGCTCCCGCGGCGAACAGAGCCCCGAACGAGACGCCCGTCGCGAGCCAGGTGGCGCCCAGCCACTGGCCGCCGAAATAGCCGAGGGCCACGCTGTAACCGGCCCAGGCCAGTCCCGCGAGGACCGACCAGGGCAGGAACTCGCGGACCCGGCGGTGCGCGGCGCCCGCGCCGAGCGAGACGACCGAGCGGCCGGCCGGCGCGAAACGGGCGACGACGACGAGCACGCCGCGGGCCCCGCCGCCGCGCGCCAGGACCTCGCCGAGACGTTCCTGCGCGCTGGTCAGGCGGCGGGATCGGGCGATGGCGCGATCCAGGCGGTCGCCGCCGCGCCAGGCGAGGCGGTACGCCATCAGGTCGCCGAAGACCGAGGCCGTGGCCGCGCAGAGGGTGAGCACCAGGATGTCGGGCACGGCGTGCGGAACGGCGCCGGTGGCGGAACCCGCCGCGGCCGTCGCCGCCGTGATGACCAGGACACCGCTCGGCAGAACCGGCAGAAACACATCAAGAACGATGGACACCGCGACCACCGCGTAGATCCATGGGCTGCCCGTCAGCGACCCCACACTCTCCAGCACCGAAACTCTCCCCCGACTCCCCCGTAAGCACGACCGCGCCGCGACTCACGGGGGAGTGGCGGAGCGGCCTGTGACAGCCATACAGCGTACGCCGCGGATGTGACAGAAGGTCCTCTGGGGGCGCATGTGTCGGTCACGTCACGTTCACACGCCCGCACGTTCCGGTACGACGTACGGCGCCGATGTCCGTCATGGGTGTGGATGGGGCCCGGGTGAGCGGCTCCGCCGACGAGCCGGGCGGGCCTTGTCGGCGGGGCCCGACGGCTCGGACACGACGGCGCCCGCCTCCGTGAACCGGGGCGGGCGCTTTCGTGCGGCGGTCAGGCGGTGACGGGCTCCGCCGCCCGCTCGTCCTCGGCGGCCGAGGAGGTGCGGGCGGCGAGCAGCCGGTCGAGGCCGAGCGCGCCGGAGCCGGTGAAGACGAGCAGCAGCATGGTCCAGCAGAACAGCGCGGAGAGCTCGCCGCCGTTCTGGATCGGCCACAGCGCCGCCGACTGGTGGACGTCGAAGTAGGCATACGCCATCGAGCCCGAGGCGATGAACGCGGCGGCGCGGGTGCCGAGGCCGAGGAGCACGAGCGCCCCGGCGACGAGCTGGATGACGGCCGCGTACCAGCCGGGCCAGGTGCCCGCGTCGATGGTGCCGCCGTCGGTGCCCATCGCACCGCCGAGCACGCCGAAGAGCGAGGCGGCGCCGTGCGCGGAGAAGAGCAGGCCGACGACGATGCGGAACAGGGAAATGGCGTACGGCTGGGCGCTGTTGAGGCGTCCGGTCATGTGGGGGAACTCCTTCGGTCTGATTCGGTCCGGGAGGCCGGACCGTGGGACGGAACCGAGTGAGTCACCAAGGTTAGGTGGACCTAATCTGTGCTTGCAAGTTCAACATTCGGCCATGGCCGGACTTCCGTTTGTGGTTCCGCTTCGGTCGTCGTCGCACGTAGGGCCGCCCATGCCACGGCATCGGCATCCGAAAGGGTGACCGAATCCGCTCCGGGTCCGGCGCTCGTCGCGGTCGCCCGGCGCCCGCCCCGCGTCGGCACCCCGAGCGCGAACCGCCGTGCCCGTGAGCTGCCCTGACGCCTTCACATCCGGTTCCGGAAGCCGCGCCCACGGAAGCGGATGGACCGCCTCATCGTGCCGTCGAGTGCGGGGCGATCACGGACTCCTGCACGGTCGTCAGCCGGGCGCCCCGCGCCGTGCTGTCGGCGCCGCCGCCCCGTGCCTCCCGTGCCTGTTCGAGGCGCAGGGATGCCGAACGGCCGTGCAGGGTCAGGGTCATCAGCTGATTACCGAACCAAGGGCCGCCGGACTTGCGCCAGTCGACCGGTAGGTGCCCGCAACGGCCGTGCCGGGCGAGGAGGTTGCCGAGCAGTCGGGCCGGACGGCTCCAGCCGAAGCGGAAGCCGAGCCGTATGGAGAGCGGGATGGAGTTGTGGATGGGGGAGCAGGTCAGCTGGAGAACCCGGGCGGTGGGCTGCCGGGCGGGGTCGGCCCAGACCGGATCGGCGACATAGGCGTGGTGCACGTCTCCCGACAGCACGCACACCGTCGCCGGCGCGTCCTCGCCCGAACCGGCCTCGGCGATCAGCTCCGCCAGTTCCTCGAACGACTCCGGGAACGCCGCCCAGTGCTCCAGATCGG
This sequence comes from Streptomyces sp. NPDC005784, assembly GCF_042871525.1. Taxonomy (NCBI): domain Bacteria; kingdom Bacillati; phylum Actinomycetota; class Actinomycetes; order Kitasatosporales; family Streptomycetaceae; genus Streptomyces; species Streptomyces sp. NPDC005784. Next base: position 12,602 of record NZ_JBIAIQ010000006.1, on the reverse strand, counting down.
CCGCGCGGCGCAGCCGCTCGCCGAACCGAGCCCATCGCGCGCCCCGCTCACCCCGGCACAGTGCGGCGTCCCACGTCTCCGCCTGGTGGATCAGCGGGGGCAGCAGCCAGGGCAGGGACGTGCCGATCAGGAGATGGTCGCGGGAGGCCGGCGCCTCCAGTACCTGCTCGCGCAGCCAGGCCGCTTCCCCGGCATCGAGCATCGAGCGGTGCTTCTCGTCCAGGACGCGGGCCGCGCGGGTGTCGAGCATCAGGACGCGGGTCCGGCCGAAGTCGCGGCGGTAGCTCCAGCGCACCGAGGCCGGGTCGGCGTCGGCCTGAGCGGCGAAGGCACGCAGCACGTCCGTGCCGTCCGGGGTCTCGCGTACGGCCGCGTACAGCAGGTCCGCGGCGAGCTCGTCGGGGGAGAGGTTGCCGAGGTGCTGGTGGACCCAGTACGACATCAGACCGCTCAGTACCCGCTCGCGCCACCACGGGGTCGCCCGGATCTCCGCGAGCCAGGCCGCGCTGGTGTTCCAGTCGTCGATGACGTCGTGGTCGTCGAAGATCATGCAGCTCGGTACCGTGGACAGCAGCCAGCGGATCTCCGGGTCGAGCCAGGATTCGTAGTAGAGGCGCGTGTACTCCTCGTAGTCCGCGACCTGATGGCCCGGGGGGTCCGCGAGACCCCTTCGCGCGGCGATCCACGCGCGGGTCGCCTTCGAGACCTCGTCCGCGTACACCTGGTCGCCCAACAGCAGGAGCACGTCCGGGCGTTCGCCGTCCGGGGCCGCGGCGATCCGGGCGGCGAGGGTGTCCAGGGCGTCGGGCCCGACCGGGTCCTTCTCGTCCGCGGGCGGCGCCGCCCAGCGGCAGGAACCGAAGGTCACGCGGACGGCGGCTTCGTCGCCCTCGGGGGTGCGGACGGCCGAGGGGGGAAAGGGCGAGTCGGGCAGCGGCCAGACGGTCGCCTCGTCCAGCAGGATCTCGTACGCGGTGACCGTGCCCGGCGTCAGTCCGCTCACCGGCACCAGCGCGTAGTGGTGGCCCGCGATCTGGAACGTACGGGCCTTTCCGCCGGTGCCGTCCGCGCAGCGCACCTCGGCGGTGCACGGACGGCTCGCCTCGACCCAGAAGGTCGCGGACGAGCCGTCGACGTACCTCAGCAGCGGCCCCAGGCGCAGTTCAGCCATGATGATCCCCCTCCTCCGTCGCCCCGTACGGTACGGAACGACGGAGGCCTGTGGGGAGGTTCCGGAAACCGTGGGAACACCGTGGGGGGAACGATGTCCGGAACCCGGGCGACCTGGGCCGCCGGTCTGTGACGCGGGTGCGGGTCAGCAGCCGCTCAGGACCGAACTCAGCTTCGTCTTCTCCGCGGAGTCGACCTTGAGGTTGTAGTAGTACTTCACCTGGACCCAGGCGCGGACGTAGGTGCAGGCGTACGAGCTGAGCGAGGGCATCCACTCGGCCGGGTCCTTGTCGCCCTTGGACTGGTTCACGTTGTCCGTGACGGCGAGCAGCTGCGGGCGCGTCACGTCATTGGCGAAGGCCTGGCGCTGGGCCGTGGTCCAGGCGCTGGCGCCGGAGTCCCAGGCCTCGGCGAGCGGCACGAGGTGGTCGATGTCGACGTCGGAGGCGGCGGTCCAGGTGGCGCCGTCGTAGACGGAGTACCAGCTGCCGCTGGTGGCCGCGCACGCGGAGTCGGTGACGACGTTCGAGCCGTCGCGCTTGAGTATGTACTCACGGGTGTTGCAGGTGCCGCTGATCGTGATCCAGGTGGGGAACAGATCGCGGGCGTAGCCGGTGCGGTTCTCCGTCGCGACGGTGAGGGACGCCAGGTAGGTGCGGGCGGTGGCCGCGCTGACCGGGGTGGGGAGGGCGGCGGAGGCGGTCGGGCCGTTGAAAACACTGGCCATGGCTATGAGGCCCGTGATGGCTGCGAGTATGCTCAGCCGTCGACGCGCGTAGACCTTTGGCATGCGAACTCCCTTGGGGTGTGGGGGCGTTGGAGTGCGAGCGAACGAATGCTCGCGGCGTCGTATTGCCGGGAGGTAAGTACGCGGTTAGAAGCTAGTGACGCGTACATGACATGACAAGGTTTATGACAGAACTTTCGGCGCGGAGAAAACTCCCGGCCGCGGGACTTTCGGCCCTGTGGGGCCGCTTCGCGGGTCGCGTACTATGGACGACGCAGAAGGGGAGTAGCTCTTCGCCGGACCGTCGACATACTGCTCAGCTCGTCTGAGCCGGCGCCCGGAGGCAGACCTCGTTCACGAGGACGGCCAGCGAGACCTTCGGCAAGCAGTGCACTTGCCCGTGCCGGGACCTTCCGGCGTGGGTGCTTCTGCCCGCACCTCCCGGTGCTGGTGTCGCTGTGTGCTGCCGTGCCGAGGTGTCGCGCAGTCACAGCACGCGCAGTCGCAACACTCTCGGCGGGGCAGCCCGACCGATTGAGGAATTTTGATCAGCTTCAGCGTGATGGCGCTCGTCTTCGGTGTCGTCTTCCTTGCCGAACTGCCGGACAAGACGGCCCTCGCCGGCCTCGTCCTCGGCACGCGCTACCGCGCCTCCTACGTCTTCGCCGGTGTCGCCGCCGCGTTCGCCGTCCATGTGACGCTCGCCGTCGCGGCGGGCAGCGTGCTGACGCTGCTGCCGCAGCAGATCGTGCACGCGGTCACCGGTGTGCTGTTCCTCGGCGGTGCCGCGGTGCTGCTGATGAAGAAGGGCGGGGACGAGGAGGAGATCCGCAAGCCGGAGAACCAGACCTTCTGGAAGGTCTCCGGGGCGGGCTTCATGCTCATCCTCGTCGCCGAGTTCGGCGACCTCACGCAGATCATGACGGCGAACCTCGCCGCGCGGTACGACGATCCGCTGTCGGTTGGGCTCGGCGCGGTGCTGGCGCTGTGGGCCGTCGCGGGGCTCGGGATCGTCGGCGGCAAGGCGCTGATGAAGCGGGTGCCGTTGGAGCTGATCACCAAGGTGGCGGCGGTGCTGATGCTGGGGCTGGGGGTCTGGAGCCTGTACGAGGCCGTGGCGGCCTGAGTACCGTCCGGCCGGGCGCTCGCCCCACTCGCCCCAGGAGGCGCGCTCTTCGCGGGGCTCCGTGTGGTGCCGGGGTGGGCCTCGGCGGGCGCCCCGGCGCCCGGCCTCTGTGGTGCGCCGGGGGCTGGGCTCGGTCACTTCCCCGCACGAGCGGGTGCGGCCGCCTTCCCGGTAGGGGGCCGGCTGTGCGCGGATGCCGGTGGGGGCTGTCGGTGTCCGGAGGGTGTCTCGAGGGCGTCCTGGGGGTTGCGCTTGCGGTCCGGGGGGACAAGGGGCAGGTCAGGGGCGGTGGCGCCGAGGGGGCTAGTTTTGTATCTTGTAGGAACAAAGTGGTTCCCGTCCGCACCTCCCTGACCGGCGGGCGGGGCCGCCTTGTTTCCCGGGGGTGTGTTGCCCCCCATATCTGCGTTTTGGAGCATGCCGATGACGACGGCCACCACCGTTCTGACCGCCCGCGCCCTCCTGCTCGACATGGACGGCACCCTCGTCAATTCGGACGTCGTCGTCGAACGCTGCTGGCGCGGCTGGGCCGACCGGCACGGGCTGGACGGGGACGAGGTCATGAAGGTCGTCCACGGCAGGCAGGGCTACGCCTCGATGGCGGTGCTGCTGCCGGACCGGCCCATGGAGCAGAACCACGCGGACAACACGCTGATGCTGGCCGAGGAGACCGCCGACATGGACGGCGTCGTCGCGATTCCGGGAGCGGCGGAGTTCCTCGCCTCCCTCGCGGAGGTGCCGCACGCGCTCGTCACCTCGGCGGATGTGGCGCTGTCCGGCGGGCGGATGGCCGCCGCCGGGCTCGGACTTCCCGACGTGCGGGTCACCGCCGAGTCCGTCGGCGCCAGCAAGCCCGATCCCGAAGGCTTCCTGAAGGGCGCGGCCGAGCTGGGGATCGCGCCCGAGGACTGTGTCGTCTTCGAGGACTCCGGAGCGGGAATCGCCGCGGGGCGGGCCGCCGGAATGCGGGTCGTCGGGGTCGGTCCCCGGGCGGGATTCCACGGGCCGGACGTGCTCGTACGTGATCTGACCGAGGTACGGGTCGAGGTCGTCGGGGACGGGACGGTTCGCCTTCACATCGGCTGAGGGCCGGGGGGAGGTTCTTGCCCCCTCCGCCCCTTCGCTTCCCGTACCCGGGGCTCCGCCCCGGACCCCGCTCCTCGGACGCCGGAGGGGCTGAATCCTGCGGTACCCGGACAGGCGGCTACGGCTCCGCCGTCTCCGCCTCCAGGCTCGCCCGCGTCGCCGGGCCGTACACCCCCGGCTCGTCCCCCGTGATGCCCCGCGCCCACTGGTACCACCGCACGGCGTCTTCGAGGTGATGCTCGAACTGGCCGTCGGCTTTCCGCATGTACATCCTGAGCTGGCTCAGCCGGAGCTGGAGCTCGGTCACCTCGGGCCCGCTGTCGCCACGGCGCAGGGTGGGACCGGCCGCCACGTTCGCACCGCCGCCGCCCGTGGAGGCCGCGGATCCCGGCGCGGTCGCCGTCTGGCTCGGCCGCGCGGACGTCGCCGACGCCGTGGCCGACGAGGACGGTGTCGCCGACGTGTCCGACGCGGACGCCGACGGCGACGGGCTCGCGCTCGCCGAGGCGGACGGGGACGACGACGCCGAGGCCGTCGAGGACGCGCTCGCCGACGGCACCGCGGAAGCCGTGTCGGACAGGACGTCCGGCGCGGTCGTCCGGACGCCCTTCGGCTGGGCCTCGTCCCGCGAGGGCGGGTCGGAGGAGAGCAGTCCGCTCACGACCCCCGCCGCGGCCACGACAGTCACCACGACTCCGGTGACGGCGAGGACCCCGGTACGTCGGCGACGCCTGGGCCGGCCGGTGGCCGAGACCTCCTGGCCGGGCTTCGGACCGCGCGAGCCGCCGTGGGAAAGGCGGACGTCGGTGGCGCGCGCGTCCGAGGGGAGCGCCTTCAGCTGCATGGTGGCGTCGGCCGGCATCGCCGCCGACGGCGTGGTGACCTCCGGCGGCAGCGGAGCCGATCGCGGGGCCGCGTCCGCGGGCACGAGGGCCGGTCGCATGGTCGCGTCCGCCGGGATCGCGGCCAGCTGCATGGTGGAAGCGGTCGCGTCCTCGCCGTTCGCGGGCGGCATCGGCACTCCGCCGACCGGCGGAGTGCCGTACACGGAGCCCGTCGGCTCGACGCCGTCGGCGGGCATGCCGCCGTGGAACCGAGGGTCGGTGCCGTGCACCTGCATGGCGTGGGCTTCCCCGGAGCCCCCCATGGTCCCGGCGCCGCCGACGGGCATGCCGCCGCTCGCGGGTGCTCCGTGAGAGCCCACGTGCGCCGAGGCGCCCTCCGGCGCCCAGACACCCGTTTCGGCCGGGGCCCAGACACCCGTTTCGGCCGCCGCCCAGGCACCCGCTTCGGCGGCCGCCCACGGCTCTCCGGCGGTCGGGGCGGCATGCCAGGGCCCCGGGGCCGTTCCGGCCAGGCCGCCAGGGCCACCGGTGCCCTCGGCCGGTCCCCGGTCTCCTCCGGTGCGCCCGGAGTTCTCCGTACCCAGTTCTACGTAAGGCCGTATGCGCAGCGGGTTGAAGTCTTCCGCTGCGGCCTGCGCCGCGCGCTTGTCGCGCAGCGCGTCGGACGCCGTGCGGGCACAGCCGCAGAACGGGGTGCCGTCCTGCGCCCGGTGTGCGGCGCACTCGGGGCAGACATGCCCGGTCGGTTCAGTCACGAGTGGGTCCCTCCCCCTGAAAACTCCAGTGATTATGCGGACGACCTTCATACAACCTTCAAGCAGCCCCCCGGAATCACGGATTCCGGTCAGCTCGACAGGCCATAACCGGACACACCGATCAGGATGGAGGGTGACCGGGACCCTCGGGGCTCAGGGAGGCCGCATGACCGGGGACGCGCACGGTTCGGACACGCCGTCCGGCCGGGGGCCGGAGGGGGCGGACGCGCCGACCGGCGGCGGCATGGGCGGGCCGCCCGGACCGCGCGACTCGGTCGAGGTGAGCGAGTCGGCGGTGCGCCGCCGCAGCGCGGCGGCCACCGACGCCCGGGACACGGTGCACGGCAGCGGCGTCTTCGTGTCCATCGGCGCCCTGCTGCTCGGCATGCTGCTCGCCGCGCTGGACCAGACGATCGTGTCCACCGCGCTGCCGACCATCGTCAGCGACCTCGGCGGTCTGGAGCATCTGTCCTGGGTGGTCACGGCGTACCTGCTCGCGTCGACGGCGGCGACCCCGCTGTGGGGCAAGCTCGGCGACCAGTACGGCCGCAAGAAGCTCTTCCAGACGGCGATCGTGATCTTCCTGGTCGGATCGGCACTGTGCGGCATGTCGCAGAACATGGGCGAGCTGATCGGCTTCCGGGCCTTGCAGGGCCTCGGCGGCGGCGGGCTGATGGTCCTGTCGATGGCGATCGTCGGCGACCTCGTCCCGCCGCGTGAACGGGGCAAGTACCAGGGCCTGTTCGGTGCGGTCTTCGGCGCGACGAGCGTGCTGGGGCCGCTGCTCGGCGGCCTGTTCACGGAACACCTCAGCTGGCGCTGGGTCTTCTACATCAACCTCCCCGTCGGCGTCGTCGCGCTCGTGGTGATCGCGGCGGTCCTGCACATCCCGAAGAAGTCGGCCCGGCACGTCATCGACTATTTCGGTACGTTCCTGATCGCCGCGGTCGCCACCTGCCTGGTCCTGGTGGCCTCGCTGGGCGGTACCACCTGGGACTGGGGCTCGCCGCAGATCATCGGTCTCGTGATCGTCGGCGTGGTCCTCGGCGTCGCCTTCGTCGTCGTGGAGCGGCGCGCGGCCGAACCCGTCCTGCCGCTCAAGCTCTTCCGCGTCCACACCTTCACGCTGTCCGCGATCATCAGCTTCATCGTCGGCTTCGCGATGTTCGGCGCGATGACCTATCTGCCGACGTTCCTCCAGGTCGTGCAGGGTGTGTCGCCCACGATGTCCGGTGTGCACATGCTGCCGATGGTGTTCGGGCTGCTGCTGTCGTCCACGGTCTCCGGGCAGATCGTCAGCCGTACCGGCCGCTGGAAGGTGTTCCCGGTCGCGGGCACCGGGATCACCGCCATCGGTCTGCTCCTGCTGCACCAGCTGGACGAGAACAGCAGCACGTGGGAGATGAGCGCGTACTTCTTCGTCTTCGGCCTGGGCCTCGGCCTGGTCATGCAGGTCCTGGTCCTGATCGTGCAGAACGCGGTGTCGTACGAGGATCTGGGCGTCGCCACGTCCGGGGCGACCTTCTTCCGGTCCATCGGCGCCTCGTTCGGTGTCGCGATCTTCGGCACGGTCTTCGCGAGCCGCCTCGGCGACAACCTGACGAAGGCGCTGGGCGGGCAGCAACTGCCACCCGGGATCACCACGGACTCCCTGAAAGCCGACCCGAAGGGGATCGCCCAGCTGCCGGCCGATCTCCAGCCGCCCGTCCTGCACGCGTTCGCGACGTCGATCACGGATGTCTTCCTGTACGCCGCCCCGGTCGCCCTGCTCGGTTTCGTACTGGCCTGGTTCCTGCGCGAGGACAATCTGCGCGGCTCCGTCACGGCCCCCGACGTCACGGAGACCCTCGCCAGCAACCCGGTCGAGCGGTCGTCGTACGACGAGGTGTGCCGCGCGCTGTCCGTGCTCGGCACCCGGGAGGGCCGCCGCGAGATCTACGAGAAGATCACCGCGAGCGCCGGCTACGACCTGCTGCCCGCGGCGAGCTGGTTGCTGCTGCGGATCAAGAAGTACGGGTGGGCGGAGCCCGCACTCCTGGCCGAGCGCCATGCCGTCCCCCTGAAGGTCCTCCTGGCCGCCGCCCGCCAGCTCGAGGAACGTCGGCTCGTCCGCCGCGAGGGCCTGGACCTGGTCCTGACCGACGCGGGCGGCGAGGCCGCCGGGAATCTGTCCAGGGCCCGCGAGGAGTCCTTCTCCGACCTCCTCGGCGACTGGTGGACACCGGACCGCCCGACGGACCTCACCCAGCTGGTCGAGGAGCTGAACGAAGAGATGTGCGGCTCCGACGCGGAGCGGCCCCACGAGCGCACGCTGCTCGGCCGGCCGGAGGGAGAAATGGGCTGAGCGTCAGCCGGTCAGGTCCTTCCGGAACCAGTGCTCGGCGTAGGTCTCGTCGTTGTGCGCCGGGGTCTCCTCGTAACCGTGCCGGGCGTACAGCGCCCGTGCCTCGACGAGGTCGCCGCGGGTGTCGAGGACCAGCCGCCGGGCGCCCAGGCCGCGAGCCGCCGCCTCGGCCGCCGCCAGCAGGAGGGGCGCGCCGCCCTTGCCGCGCAGGTCCTCGCGGACGAAGACGCGGCTCAGTTCGCCCGTCGTGGCGTCGAGCATCCGCACCCCCGCGGTGCCGCCGGGCTCACCGTCGTGGCGCGCGACCAGCAACAGACCCGTCGGGGGCGTGAACTCGCTGCCCGTCCGCGCTGCGACCTCCCGCTCCAGCTCGTCGGGATCCGTCGTGCGTCCTTCGTGCAGCAGGTACCACCGGTCGCTGACCTCCGTGTAGTACGCCCTCCAAAGTGCGGCGGCGACAGGGGAGTCGAAGGGTTCGGGGGCCACGCTCCAGGAAGCCGGCGGGCCAAAAGGCGATCGGGTCATACCGGCCATTGTCTTCGGGTACCACCCCAGGCTCGCAACCGGATAGCGGTGTCGGACCGAACAGCCCGACGAGGAACGGGTGTTGTCGGTCACCGTGGCGCGCGCCTGACGGGCCGTCGGCGGGTGGCCGGCGGGTGGCCGGTTCCGGGGTCTGGGCGGTCGCGCCGCGAGGGGGGCCGTTTGAGGAGCGGCTTCCGGGCAACCCGGTCCAGGAACCGGCCCGTTGGGTCGAGAACCCCGGAAGGCACCCATGTCCACAGGCGTGATCATCGCTCTGATCGTGATCGTGGCGGCCGTTGCCGTTGTCGCGGCCGCCCTGACCCTCCTCGCCCGAAGGCCGCCGGGCGGGCGCACTCTGCGGCGGCGCTTCGGACCGGAGTACGACCGAACCGTCGCCCGGCACGACGGCGACACCCAGGCCGCCGAACGCGACCTCACCGAGCGCGTGAAGCGGCACGGCGCGCTGCGCGAGCAGTCCCTCGAACCCGCGGCCCGGGAACGGTACGCGGCCGGCTGGACGGCCGCCCAGGAACGCTTCGTCGACTCGCCCCAGGAGGCGGTGGCCGAGGCCGACCGGCTGCTCGGTGAGCTGGCCGGAGCACGCGGGTTCCCCGAGGGGGACCGTTACGAGGAGCAGGTCTCCGCGCTCTCCGTTCACCACGGACACCACGTCCACGGGTACCGCCGCGTGCACCGTGCGGCGCTGGCCCGCACCGGCGCGGGCCAGAACGGCGGCGTCGACACCGAGCAGATGCGCGAGGCCATGCTGGAGGCCCGCGACCTCTTCGACGACCTGCTGACCCCGACCCGCCAGGACACCTCCCCCGGCCGTGTGCGTGACACGGACGACGTGAGCGAGTCATCGGCCGCCCGCCCGGAGCGCACCGGGCGGTTCAGCATGGCCAAGGACACCCGGCGCACCGAGCCGGCGCGGACGACGCAGAGCGCCGAGCGCACGGAGCGCGCCGAAAGTGCTGAGCGCGCCGAGAGCACCGAGACCTCCAGCCCCGAGACCTCCACCCCCGACACTCGCTCCCACCTGCCCTGGTCCTTCACCAGGCGTCAGGCGAAGGGGAGTTGAAGAAGGTGAGCGCCATGAAGCCAGACCAGGATTCCGAGCGGACCCCGTCCCGTGATGGGGCTGTCGTGAAAGGCCGCGTGACCCCCGTACCCGCCGAACGCTCCCCGGACGACAGGGAGAGCGAGAACCGTCAGGAGACCGAGGAAGTGTCGCGCCGCGAGGCACTGAAGGGCCAGGTGGATCCCGCTTCCGCCGAACCCGCCCCCGGCGACCGGGCCAGGAACGCCGACCGGGCCAGGAACGGCGACGACGCGGCAGCCCGGCCTACCGGGCCGACCGGGATCGGCACAACGGCCCGCGGGGCGACGGGTGTTGACGTCGGCGAGCGGGAGGCCCGGCGCGGCGACCGTACGGGGCGTACGGGCTCCGGCGACGCATCCCGCGCGTCCGACGGTCCCGGGCCGAGTCCTGTGCCCGGTGACGCCGGGGAAGCGCTCCCCAGGGGCGGCACGGCGGACACCAAGAGCCGTACGGGTACGGGTACGGGTACGGGTACGGAAGATCGTGCCGGGCGTGACGAGCGGATGCTGCCGCTGGACGAGTACGACAAGTTCTCGCTGCGGATGCGGCACGCGGTCGGCGGGTTCGTCGACGGGCCGCAGGCTTCCGTCGAGGAGGCCGACCATGTGCTGGAAGAGCTCGCGGGCCGGCTCACGGAAGCCGTGACCCGGCGGCGGCGCGCTCTGCGTACGTCCTGGCAGTCCGGCGGCGAGGGCGAGGGCAAGGGCGAGGGCAAGGGGACGGCCTCCGACACGGAGCAGCTCCGGCTCGCCCTGCGGGACTACCGCGAGATGACCGAACGACTTCTGCGGCTCTGAGCCCGCTCGGACACCTCCCCGGTGAGGTGAGGCCGCGTCCCGGACCATGCCCCGGGACGCGGCCTCACGCCATTCGCGCGGCCTCACGCCATTCGCGCGGCCTCACGGCGTTCGCGCGGGCCGTCGAGTCCGTGTGCGGCCGCGCGGTGCACCGTGCCGCGGGTCCTCGCCGGGCTCCCGCGGGTATCCCTCCGGTATCCCCGCGGTTCTCCGCGGCCTCACGATGCTCCGCTGTTTCCCCGCCCCTAGGACTGCCTGCTGCCCGGGGCCGGGTCCTCGCGGGCCGCGCGCCACTCCCGCACGATCTTCTCCACGTCGTACGGCTTGAGCCCGAGCGGAGGTCCCGGCGGTGGCTTGAACATGACCTCGCGGATCTTGGCGTTGATGTCCTCGACGATCCGTCGCACCACCCGCTCCGAAGGAGCCGCGGAGGCCGCCACGAGGGCGTCCTCCGCCTCCTTGCGCAGGGCCAGTGTGGGCGGCAGGACCGACAGCCCCTCACGGGCCATCTTCCGCTTGATCCACCAGAGTTCGTCGTACGGGGTGTCGGTGATCTCCGGCAGCGGCTTGCCCGCGCCGGGAAGTTCCGTGAACTCGCCGCGGGCCTCCGCCTCGCGGATCTGTTTGTCCACCCAGGACTCGAAGCTGACACCGGGTGGCTTGCGCTCGGTCATGAGTCCATTGTGCCGGAGGTCACACGGCGACGGGAAAGGTCGAATTATCATGCGGCGGCGACGGGGCAACCACGTTCCGCCCCAGGACAATTGGACCAGCACCTCACGAAGGAGCGCGCGTGCTCGAACTCACCATGGCCTCGGTGTCCGCAGCGGACGCCGGTGCGACGGCCGGGATGCAGATGGCCGACGCACCGAGCGACCCCGGGGCCATGCTGCGGGTGGGCAGGGACCGGGCCGTGTGCCGTCTCGCGACCCCCGACGACTGGCTGTTCGTGTCCCGGGTCCACCTGGAGTTCCTGTGCGGCCCGGACGGCTCCTGGCAGGTCACCTGGCTCCGGGGTTCCCACGCGGAACCGTCCTCCGAGGTCCTGCTGATCCTGGCGGGGCTGCCGTCCCAGCCGCTTCCGTACGGCGGGACGGCCAGACTCCCGGCGGGCGGCTCCGGCGAACTCGTCATCCAGGACCGCACCGGCCCCCACACCGTGAACGTGGGCTTCTACCACGAGGCCTAGAACCGAAGGACGGCCCCAGGCTGCGGCGGCGCGGTGTGGAGGGCGGGCGGGACCGGGTGCGATCAGGCCCGTACGCGGGCCAGCGCGAACCCGTCGTACCCCTTGCTGCCCACCGTCTGCACCGCCGTGCCGTTCAACTTCGGGTGGGAGGCGATCAGTTCGAGCGCGGCCCGGGTGCCCAGCACACTCGGGTCGGTGCTCGCCCCGTCGGTGACCGCTCCGCCGCGGACGACGTTGTCGAGGACGATCACGCTGCCGGGCCGGGTGAGCCGGGCCGCCCACTCGATGTAGTGGGGGTTGTTCACCTTGTCCGCGTCGATGAACACGAAGTCGAACGGCTCCGGGTTCTCGTCCGCCAGCTTCGGCAGGGACTCCAGGGCGGGGCCCACCCGCACCTCGGCGATCTTGTCGAGGCCGGCCCGCATGAGGTTGGCGCGCGCGACCTCGGCGTGCCGGGGGTCGTACTCGAGGGTGATCAGCTGCCCGTCGGCGGGCAGGGCGCGGCCCAGCCAGATCGTGCTGTAGCCGCCGAGCGTGCCGATCTCCAGGATGCGGCGGGCGCCCTGGATCTCGGCGAGCAGCTGGAGCAGCTTCCCCTGGTTCGGCGCGACGTTGATGGGCGGCAGTCCGGCCGCGTCGCTGTCGCGCAGCGCGGCGGTCAGGATCTCGTCGGCGGGGGCCAGGAGGGTGGTGAAGTGGTCGTCGACATCGTTCCAGAGCTGCGACTCGCTCATGCACCGGACCTTTCATCTGACTAGTTAGATGCGCTAAGGACTTCCGGGGATGAACCTAGCCGCCGACGCCCGCGCGTGCCAGTGGGATTCGCGCCCCGCGGGGTCCCCCCCCGTTACCTTTTCCGTGGCCCCGCAATGGGGCGCCTGGCCCCCGGGTCCGGTATGGCTGTGTGCCCCCTGTCGTACGGATGACCTGGGGGGT